>JARIET010000041.1 GCA_031127185.1 Gemmatimonadota bacterium
ATCATCGGCATCCTGGCCGCGATCGCGATCCCGAAGTTCGCGAACACGAAGGAGAAGGCCTACATCGCGTCGATGAAGTCTGACCTGCGCAACCTGATCACCGCGCAGGAAGCGTACTTCTCGGACAACAGCTCGAACTACGCCTCCAGCACGACCTCCCTGGGCACGACCTACAAGTCGTCGTCAGGCGTGACGGTCACGTTGGGCACGGTGTCGAACACGGGTTGGGACGCCACGGCCGGCCACACGTCGACCACCAAGACCTGCAAGATCGCAGTCGGTGGCACGGCGACGAACGAAGGCGAGCCCACCTGCTAACGCAGCGCGGCTCAGTTTGACGCGACCGCCCCTGCCTGGGTACACCGGCAGGGGCGGTTTGCGTTTGCCGGCCTGACCCGTGCAACAGAAGCCGGAGGCGCGCTACACTAAAGACGACCTCGCTTCAGGACTTCTTTGATGCCCGCCGCTCGTACGATTCTGCTCGGCGCTGTTGCGCTGATCATTGGTTTCGCCCCATCTCCGGCTCTCGCGCAACAGGGCCAGCCGGCTGCGCGTCCCGATCCCGCGCTCCTCACCGTGGAGCGGATCTTCAACTCGCGCGACTTTCGCGGCCAATTCTTTGGTCCGGTGCGCTGGCTCGACGACAGCACGTACACGGCCGTGGAACCCGCTGCCGATAACAGCGGCGCCGAGTTGGTGCGCGTGGCCGCAGGCACCGGCGTCAAATCACCGATTGTCACCGTCGCGATGCTGACCCCTGCTGGCGCCAAGGAGCCCCTCAACCTCGAAGACTATTTTTGGAGCGCCGACCAGAAGCAGTTGCTGATTTTCACCAACAGCGCGCGCGTGTGGCGCGAGAACACCCGCGGCGATTTCTGGGTGCTCAACCTCGCGACCAAGGGCCTGCGCCAGTTGGGTGGCGCCGCGGCCAAGGCGAAGCCCTCGACGATGCAGTTTGCCAAGTTCTCGCCCGACGGAAAGCGCGTGGCCTATGTGCGCGAGAACAACATCTACATCGAGCCCACGGCGGGGGGCGCGATCACGGCGCTCACGCGCGATGGCTCGCGCACCACGATCAACGGCACCTTCGACTGGGTCTATGAAGAAGAGCTTGGCATGCGCGACGGCTTCCGCTGGAGCCCTGACGGCACGCGCATCGCCTACTGGCAGCTGGACGCGAAGGGGGTGCGTGATTTCCTGCTGATCAACAACACCGATTCGCTCTACTCATTCGTGACGCCGGTGCAGTACCCGAAGGCGGGCACCACCAACTCTGCGGCTCGGATCGGCGTCGTGAGCGTGGCCGGCGGTGCCACGAAGTGGATGGCGATCCCCGGCGACCCGCGCAATAACTATCTGGCGCGCATGGACTGGGCGGCAAATAGCACGGACCTGGCCATCCAGCAGCTGAACCGGCGCCAGAACGTGAACACACTGTGGTTCGCGAATGCCACAACGGGCCGGCCGCGTGAGGTGCTCGTGGACCGGGATAGCGCCTGGATCGACATCTACGACGACCACGCCGGCTGGGGCCCAGGTCCATCGCTCCACTGGACTCCGGACCACGCCAGGTTCATCTGGGTGACGGAACGCGATGGCTGGCGGCATGCCTGGCTGGTGGATCGCGCGGGGAAGATGGAGCTCGTGACGAAGGGGAACTACGACGTCATGAAGATCGTGCGGATCGACATGAAGGCGGGTTGGCTCTATTACGACGCGTCCCCGGAAAACGGCACGCAGATGTTCCTCTGGCGCACCAGACTCGACGGCTCGGGCGCACCCGAACGGCTCACGCCGGCCGGCGCGCGTGGCAATCACAGCTACGATGTGGCGCCGGGCGGCGCGTGGGCCATTCACAACTACAGCGCGTGGGGCTCGCCACCGGTCACCGAACTCGTGCGGCTCCCGGGCCATTCCGTTGCGCGCACGCTCGTGGCCAACGATTCGCTTCGCGCCAAGCTCGGCCAGCTCAAGCAGGCGCAGACCGACTTCCTGCAGCTCGACATCGGCGTAGGGCAGAAGCTCGACGCCTTCATCATGAAGCCATGGGACTTCGATCCGGCCAAGAAGTATCCGGTGCTGTTCTACGTCTACGGTGAGCCCTGGGACCAGACCGTGCGCGACGCCTACGGCGGCTCACGGTTTCTTTGGCACACGATGCTCACGCAGCAGGGCTACATCGTGGCCAGTGTGGATCAGCGCGGCACGCCTTCGCCCAAGGGGCGCGCCTGGCGGAAGGCCGTGCTGAACCAGATTGGCGGCCTGCGTGTGCGCGAACAGAGCGCGGCCGCCAAGCTGATTGGACGGCTCTCCTATGTGGACTCCACGCGGATGGGCGTTTGGGGTTGGAGCGGTGGTGGGTCATCCACCTTGCTGCTGATGTTCCGCGCGAGCGACACCTACTCGATGGGAATGTCGGTGGCGCCAGTGGCCGACGTGCACAACTATGACACGATCTACCAGGAGCGCTATGTGGGCCTTCCGCAGACCGACAGCGCGGCGTACCACGACGCGTCAGCGATCAACTATGCCGACGGGCTGAAAGGCAACCTGCTGCTCATCCACGGCACCGGCGACGACAACGTGCACTTTCAGGGAACCGAGCAGTTGATCAACCGGTTGGTCGCGATGAACAAGCCGTTCGAGATGATGGCGTATCCCAATCGCACGCACGGCATCTTCGAAGGGCGGAACACCAGCGCGCACCTCTACAACCTGATGACGCGATACGTCAAGGAGCACCTGCCGGCGGGGCCAAGGTCGGCGGGGATCGTCCCCTAGAACGAGACCTGAAGCCCTGAGGTAAACACGCGGTCGGACGTGCCGAACCCGGTGGGCGGGCGGCTGTTGTACTGGAACACGTAGCCGATCTTCATGCTCACGCGTGAGGAAAGTGGCGCCACCGCGGCGGTCTCGCTGTTGAGCCGGTAGGCACCCGCGCCTTCGAGGTCGGGGACGTACTCCACTCCCTGCGAGAAGAATGTGCCGGGCTTGAAGATGTGTTTGTACGCCATGGCACCGCGCGCGGACCGCGCGCTCTTCGACGCGCCGTCGGTGTTCTCTTGTTGCGTGAGCACACCGCCGGCGTCGAAGGTCAACGCATCCGTCGAGTCTTCGATCGCGCGCCAGCGCAGCCCCAGAAACTGATCCATGCGCCGATCGAACCCGGCGAAGGCATTGCGTTCAAACTGCACAGCGGCAAACCCTCCGATGCCGTCCACGAGCGTTCGCTCAGCGCGCAGGTTGGCCCGCAGCTGGTTGGCACTCTCAACGCCGTCCGTCTTGCCGTAGACTTGTGCAAAGACCTGTGTGAGCGTCCAACGGCCACGCGAGGCGACCAACTTGTCGCCAAGACTGACGGTCGTCACATCTGTATTTCCCGTCGCGCTGACGAAGCCGAAGTCAACCGTGCCAGTGAACGTCCAGCCCGGCGCTGCCGCGCCGGAGGGCGCCTGCGCCGGAAGCGTACCGGCCGCTGCCAGCAACAGGCCTCCACACCCCACCCATCGTCGTTTGTGCACGCGCTACATCCCGAGCTTCTGGCATTCCTCGACCAGTTCGCGCTTCACCGTTCCTGGATTGGCCATGTCCTTCCAGAATCCGTCGAGGAAATCGCGGGACGACTTCAGCCGGGCGGGCGACAGCTGCGGAATCGAAGCCAGGACACTGTCGATTGCTCCCTTCTTCCCCTGAAAGTGCGCGATGATCGGCGCCCACTCCGCTGCCGTCTTGCAGGGTCCGCGATGGAGCCGGTCGGTGACGCGCTTCACCCGGAGTCGCGGATCCACGGAGGAGTATCGCGTGTTCACGAGTCCGGTGAAGTCGAAGTCATAGGCCACGGTGTTCAACGACAGTGTCGTGCTGTCGCGCAGGAGCACGATGTTGTGCAGCCCGGAGATCGACATGTCGGTGTTGCCGACCATGTATTCGAACAGGGTCGTGCGCATCAACTGCGTGGTCTCGACGTCGTCAAACAACGCGCCTTTCGTCTCAACGATTTGCATCTTGTTCTGGCGCGCCATCTCCTTGTCGTCTTCTATGAAGAACGCCAGGGTGGTCACGTCGGGCGACGCCTTCGCCGAGTCCTTGTACGTGATGCGCGCGAGCCGCGTCCGGAAGTGAAGCGGGCTCACCGTTTGGTAAAGTCGGTACGCGGAATACTCGCCGAGGATGTATTGCTCGTATTCCTCCTGCCCGGGGCGGCAGGATGTGGTGACCTTCAGCGTCGTGAGGC
This sequence comes from Gemmatimonadota bacterium, assembly GCA_031127185.1. Taxonomy (GTDB): domain Bacteria; phylum Gemmatimonadota; class Gemmatimonadetes; order Gemmatimonadales; family Gemmatimonadaceae; genus Fen-1231. The sequence goes on from JARIET010000041.1 coordinate 4,235, forward strand.
CCTGAAACAGCGTGTTGTTGACGTCGGCGCGCTTGGCATCCCATCGGATCGGCGGGAACTGGCAGTTCCGTTGCTGGCGGCGGAAGTGGCCACGCGCCCGGAGCGTCACCGGGACGTTGACCTCCTTGCCGGCCGAGTCCTTGTAGGTCATCTGCGCCCCGTACGTGTTGAGCCGGGTGGAGTCGCGTTCGCGAATGATCGCCCTGAGGTTCGTCGTGAAGGTGACGTCGACAGGATCCGTGGACCGGAAGAGGCGCTGGGCGCCGATCGGCGGGGCCGATGCGACGAGAAGAACGGCGAGGGCAATCAAGCGTGTGGCGCGCACGGAAAGCTCCGGATCTGGTGGGGAAGTGGCTACTGGCGCAGTTCGACGCCCTGGACGACGGATCCTGGGACGCCCCGAAGGATTTCCTTGATGACGCCGGGCGTCACGGACTCGAGCGGGGCGACGCTGTATTCAATGGTCCGGCTGCCGTCGGGTTCCTTGGTCTTGCCCAGGTACTTCCAGCGGGCAAAGAGTCCGCCAAACTGTGCTTCGCAGCCCGTGCGCGCGGCGTCGACTTCGGTGCAGCGCACACGCAACAGGTAGTCGGCGAGCGGGCGGGCGTCATCACCAAGCTCCGTAGCGGAGCGTTTTCGCCGCCGCCAGGCGCGTTCGGCCACTGCCTCGAGTTGATCGGGGGCGAGTTGGTCCAGCACTTCCTCGTCGAGTTTGGCGACAAACATTCCTGTGCGGTTCGAAATGGCAAGCGCGCGTTCCATCGACTTCTCCGCGCGCTTGCCCTCGAGCGCGGCAGGCATCCGGCCAAAGTCACTCTGCCAGAGCCACACCGCGAGTGCGTTGTAGCCCACGGACAGCACCCAGGCGACCGGCGGCGCGACCGCGGCGGCCATGCCCACGCCAGTTGCCACGAAAATGTTCGCCGCGTCCTTGGTGTCGTCGAGCGTGGTGCGAAAGCGGACCGCCGCCACGATCCCACCGAGCGAAAAGGCAAGCGCGATGGAACTCTTCACGAGCACCACGATGCCGGCGATCACCACGGGAAGGATGATCAGCGTCTGCACGACTGACTGCTGGTAGCCCTTCTTGTCGCGGGTGATGATGTACACCCAGGCGACGGGGAGCGATGTGACGAATCCTGTCACCATCGCCACGATCGCTGAGAGCGCCGCAGACTGTGGCGCAGCTGCATTCGCCGCCGGCAGGGGAATCCCCCCAGGCGTGGTGCCGCCTAGTGCTGACAATTCGCTGCCCAGCACGCCCCACGTGGTCGGCGTGTACTCGCGCAGCAGCCATGCGGCCGCGCCGGCGACAATGTAATAAATGATGACGCGAATCACGCTGTGGTGGCCGGTGCAGTTGAGGTCCAGCGGGTAAGCACGTTGCGCAGTGATTCGAGTTCGATCGGCTTGGTGGCGAAATCGTTCATCCCGCTCGTGATGGCGCGTTCCTTGTCTTCGGCAAATGCGCTGGCAGAAAGCGCGACGATGGGTGAGTGGCGGTTGGGGCCCTCGGATCCGCGCACGCAGCGTGTCACGTCGTAGCCATCGAGTCCGGGCATGTGGCAGTCCATCAGGACCAGGTCCATGCGTTCCCTGGAAAGGATGTCGAGCGCCTCCTCGCCACCGGCAGCGGTGCGGACGTTGACCCCAAGCGAGCCCAGCATGGCGCGCGCGACCAGCAGGTTCAAATCCACGTCGTCCACCACAAGCACCGTGGGCAGGGCCGGGTTTGATGCCGGCGCTGCCTTTGCAGTCGGTTTCTGCGCAGGCGGTGCGGCCGGCGCAACCGTCTTCGGAGCAGGGGCCTCGGCCGCGGGCACCTTCAGCTTTCCAGCGGAGACATCCGCGATCAGTGCCGAGAAATGATCCTGGCGCACTGGCCGGCGTAGCTGCCCCACGGCGCCGAGCGATGAGAGCGAGGAGTTGTTGAGCGGATGGTGCACGGTGGTCAGCATGATCAGCGGCGCCCGCTGGCGGCTCAGGGGGTGCGCAGCGTCGAGTGAGGCCGGGGCGTCGGAGAATGCCATCACGTACCGGTCACCACGTGCCAGAATGCGCTCGGCTTCCGCGGGCGTGACACAGGTTTCCACCGCGAGGCGCTCGCGGGCACAGAGTTCGGACAGGGCGAGTCGTGTCGCTTTCAGCGGCGTGCAAATCAGCACACGTTCACCCGCCGCAAAGGGCAGAACGAGCTGGCCGTCGGTGGGCATTGACGCGGCGGGCAGCTGTACGTTGACGACGAACTCCGATCCTTCGCCCGGTACGCTGGACACTGCGATCGATCCACCCATCAGCAGGATCAGCTGTCGCGAGATCGTCAGACCGAGGCCGGTCCCGCCGAAGCGGCGGGCGGTTGTCGTATCGGCCTGCGAGAACTGTTCGAACACCTGGGCCTGGACGTCCTGCGCGATACCGATTCCCGTGTCACGTACGGCCACGCGGAGGACCACCGTCTTGCGGCCGATGGCCACCGTGGAGAGCTCAACCTGCACACTGCCCTTTTCCGTGAACTTGACCGCGTTGCCCACGAGGTTGAGGAGGACCTGGCGCAGGCGGGCGGCGTCCCCGACCGGCCATTGTTCCGCCCGTGTGGTCTCGCGGACGGCCAGGTCCAGCCCCTTCTCCTCGGCACGCACCGCAAAAAGGTCGGTGACGTCATCCACGAGCGATCGTGGATCGAAGGGGGCGTTGACGAGATCTACGCGCCCCGCCTCGAGCTTGGAGTAGTCAAGGATGTCGTTGAGGATTCCAAGCAGCGACGATGCCGACCTGTTGATGACCGAAAGCGAGCGGCGGTCGGCCTCGGTATGCGGAGACGCCAGTAGCGCTTCGGTCATCCCGAGCACGCCGTGTAGCGGTGTACGGATTTCGTGGCTCATGTTGGCGAGGAACTCGCCGCGCGATCGCGCCGTGCCTTCGGCCGCCTCCTTGGCCGACACGAGCTGCCTGGACGATTCGGCTCGGTCGGCTTCAACGCGGTAGACACCAATGCCCGCCAACGTTGCGAGGCCGAGCGTCACCGCGATTCCGAGGAGCAGCGTTTCGCGAAGGTCGGCGTCCCACCTCGCATAGTGCGCTGCATGAGCGGTCGCGCTGACCGCCGCCACGACGGTGCTGTCGTTCGCCCGCACGGGCGCGACCACCTGGAATCCCGAGGCCCAGGAGAATCGTGTGTCGGTCACCAGCAGCGCGGGGCGTCCGCCGGCCCACGAATTGCGAATTTCGGGAGCAACGTGCGTGGTCGTCCCCAGCCGCGGTGCTGGCGGTGTGTGGTCGGCATCGCTCGGGGCGATCCGCTCAGCCAGCACCGTAGCGGAATCTCCGCGGACCACGCCGAACTCAATGGCCACCCCCTCGGGGAGCGCGTGGGCGACTGCGTTCACGACCCGCTGAGCGTCGTGGGCGGCGACGACGGAGTCAGCTGAAAACTGCCCGGGGTCAGCAACCGCGCCTGCTGCAGCGGCCACTGCAGCGGTGAACACCTCCTGCGCATCGCGCTGCATGATGCGCCGGGTGGCCAGCATGCTCAGCGCACCAAGGGTGAGGAGGATGACGGCGATGGAGCACGCAGCCCCGATTGCCGTGACAAACGGACTGGCGGGCTTGCGCCTGGACTTACCAGAGGCGGCGGAAATAGTGGCGGCCATTCTTGTTTAAAAGTGGTGGGCGCCGGGGCTCCTCGGCAATCGGTCCAGCCCGCCCTGCGTGGCCACTCGCGCGGTGCGCTACCTTTGGCGGCGTCCGGTTTGCACCGCAATGGCCTCGGCGAGGCGACGGTCGAGATCGGCCACCCGCTGTTGCCACCCCTGGGCGCGCCGTCGGCGCCGACGGGCTGCCTGCACGGCTGCCGCGCCCAGCAGGCTGACCAGCAGCAGCACGGCAAACCACCAGGCAAAGACGTCCCAGGTTGTGGCAAGGACCCGGCGGCCCTGAATCAGTTCGACGAAGGGCGCGGGGCCACTGGTCAGCATCACAAAGCCTGACGCAACCATCGCGACCCAGAATGCGATGCGGCCGCCTAGAGCGACCACGTACATCCTTCGTGCAGAGCGCAGCTTCCGGGACAGCGAATCAATGGCCCGTGCGAGTTCGTCGTCGCTGAGCGTGTCCGGCAGCGAGTGATCTGGCCGTTGCGCGCCAAAGTGGGGGATGGCGCCCGCTGGACCCAGGTTGGACCCGCCATGTGGAGACGACACAACTACATCATCACGGATTCAGCACCAAGATGCCAGACCCCTTCACGGGCCGCCCGGTCAGTACTGCCCAGGATGGTAGGCCATCGCCGCCGAGAAATGGCGGCCGAGCAGCACCATGTCGTCCTCGACCGACTCGGCGGCGTGGTGGAGCGGGTAAAATCGTACGGTGCGCGTCGAATAGTCGAGCGCAACCGGCACGATGGGAACGCCCGCTCCACGCGCGATGTAGTGGAAGCCGGTCCGCCAGGCGGGAAGTTTTTTCCGCGTGCCCTCCGGCGAGAGCCCCAGGGCAACGCGTGGCGTCGCCGCGATGTAGTCGACCGTCTGGTCCACGACGTTTCTCGGTGCGTGCCGAAACACCGGCACCCCGCCCAGCCAGCGCATGAGGACGCCCGCGGGCCCACGGAAGAGCGTGTCCTTGCCGAGAAACGTGACGCGTAGCCCGAGCGCGAACATGGCCGCAATGCCGATTGGGAAGTCCCAATTGGACGTGTGCGGTGCGACAATGAACACCAACTTCGGCAGGTTCGGCACCTCGCCCTCGAAGCGCCAGCCCGCGAGACGCATCGCAGCGCGGCCAAGCAGCGCGGAAAGCGCGTTGCCGCGTCGCGGAAGCTCGCTACCGATTGAGGGAACAGTCCAGGCCATCCCCGAAATTATGGCGGCGACTCGAGTTGCGACGCGAAGACCCGGAGTGTGCTCAGGTATTCGCTCATCTCATCCGCCTTGGCGATCTGCGCCAGCATTGCCGGCCAGAGCCCGCTGTTCGCGACCATCTGCGACAACGTCATCGTCTTGATGACCTTGGACGGGATGGAGTCGAGGTGCCTTGCGACGTCATTGAGTTGTCCGACCGTCGCGGCGAGGCGCACGGCGCCAGCAAACGTGAGCCCGCCTTCAAGGCCGATGGCCAGCGTCCACGCGAACCTCGGCCGCCGGATCCGCGCCATCCGTTGGGAGACCGAATACAGGAGGGACACTGGAACTCCCCCGAGCAGATAGATCGCGGCGATGCCGCCAAGGATGGCGCCCGAGTAGGCCCATGAGCCGACGTCCCAGAGCAGTGGAATGGGGAGCACGAATGAGGCGATGACGCCGATCACCAGCGGTGGCGCCACCCAGCCGCGGACGCGCGAGAGGCGCTCATAATCGTACAGGTAGTACTCCGAGAGCAGGCGCAGCGAATCGTGCAGGATGCCAAAGTTGGCCCCCGCATCCAGGAGCATCTGGTCAAGCACGGGAAAGAGATCCGGGCGGAGTTTCGATTGCACGCCCACTGGCCGCCCCTTTGCCACGCCTTCGGCCAGAAAGTTGCGCGCCTCCTCCATTTCGGCGTTGCCCGGCGCCTCCATATCAGCAATGGAGAGTCCGATGTCCTGCTTCGCGCGCAGCTCCACCTCCCACGATCGGTAAAAATCCGACCGGAGGCGAATGCGTTCGATGCTGCGGAGCGCGCCGATGAGGGTGAAGTTCACGTGCCGAAAATATGTGCCTGCGCAAAGACGAGGAGGCCCACGAGCGAGGCGAGGGCCACGGAATGCCAAAACACCCGTCGAAGGATCGCTCCTTCCTGACCCCGGGTTTGAGTGGCCGTACCAGCCACCACAATGCTTTGGGCGTCGATCATCTTGCCCATCACGCCTCCGGAACTGTTCGCCGCAGCCATCAGTGTCGGGTCGACTCCCACCTGGTTGGCCGTGATTACCTGCAATCCGCCGAACAGCACGTTGCTGGACGTGTCCGAGCCCGTGAGCGCAACGCCGAGCCAACCGAGCATCGTGCCAAAGAAAGGATAGAGATAGCCCGTATGCGCAAACGCGAGACCGAGGATGGCGTCGGTCCCGGAGTAGCGTGTGACGTAGCCAAGGGCGAGCATCGCGGAGATCGTGAGCAGCGAGGGGCCCACGCGCACCAACGTCTGACCGTAGGTGCGCAGCATCTTCGTGGGCCTCGCACCGAGCATCAGGCCGGAAATCCAGGCCGCAAGGAAGATGGCGGTACCGCTGGCGCTGATCCAGTTGAAGTTGAAAACCGCCGTCTCCGGCTTGTCTACGGCGACGACCGGCGGGGTTCGGATGATGGCGTTATGCAGGCCCTCAATGGGGATCTGTGGCGCGGAAATGGCGTTGAGCATCCCCTTCATCTGGGGCGTGCCCCAGGCGAACACCAGCACACTGAGAACGATCCAAGGAATCCATGCCCGCATGGTGGTGGCCCGGCTAGTTCCGGCGGCGAGGCCGCTGCCATGGGCATGCTGGTCCAGCGCCTGAGGATCATTCGGGGGCTGCCAGAACCGGAGGAGGACAGCCAGCGCGACCATTGAACAGACCGCGGCAATGATGTCCACGAGCCACGGCCCGTGGTATGTCGATATCGCATACTGAGGCACGGCAAACGCCACACCTGCCGTGAGCAGCGCCGGCCACACCTCCCACATCCGCCGCAGCCCGACGAACGCCGCAATGAGCCAGAAGGGAACGAGCACACTGAACCAGGGAAGTTGGGAGCCGACCGTGGCCGAAAGTTCCCTGAGGTCGAGCCCGGTGACGCCCTGCAGGGCGATGATCGGCGTTCCCAGCGCGCCGAACGCCACCGGCGCCGTGTTGGCGATCAACGAATACACGGCGGCGTCCAGCGGCTTGAATCCAAGTCCGACCAGCAGCGCCCCGGTAACGGCAACCGGCGTTCCGAACCCGGCGGCACCCTCGAAGAACGCGCCGAAGGAGAAGGCGACCAGCACGAGCTGGATCCGGCGGTCAGTGGAGAGTCCGGCGAGGCTTCGCTGGACCGTCTCGAACGTTCCGCTGTCCACCGCAAGTTGGTAGAGGAAAATCGTGTTCAGGATGATCCAGCCCAGCGGAAAGAGTCCGTACGCTGCGCCAAAACCCGCGGCGCGAAGCGCCAGGTCGGCTGGCATCCCAACCGCGAAAATCGCGATGCCGAGCGCGACGATGAGTCCCCCGACCGCTGCCCAATGGGCCCGGATGCGATGGCTCGACAGCGCGCCGAGCAGCACCACGATCGGGATCAGGGCCACCAGAGTGCTCAGAAACCCAGAGTTGAGCGGATCGTAGACCTGCGACCAGGTGGGCATAGTGAATTACTGATGGGGTGGGGTTCGAACCATCAACAGTCAAAACGCTGTCAAAAGACCGACAGAGATCGGCCCGGCGGCCCCATACATTAGGTGCGCCGCCCCGACTGCCGCCATCGTGCCAACCTCACCTACCCTCCGGGACACACGCTGATGCAACGCTCGATTACTGCCGCCCTTGCGCTGTTCACCACTGCCTGCGCTGGTGGTTCTGCCTCGGCCGGTGGTGGGCCCGCGCCGGCTCAGGCGGCGGCAGCCGCCGCCGTGATGCAGCAGGCGGCCCGCGCCGTCGCCCCGGTTTCAGAGACGCCCAGGGACATCGATCCCACCGGCTCGTACAGCATTACGCTGGCCTACCAGGGGCAGGCCATCGCCCTTACGCTCGCCATTGGCAAAGTCGAGGGTGGCGATTGGACCGGCACGCTCACCACGGAGGGGATCCCGACCATTCGGCTGTCCGGCGTGACGGTGAAGGGAAAAACGGTAAAGGCATCCGGCGCGTCACCCGACGGGGCGGCTTCCGAAATCGAAATTACCATCAACGGCGATGATGTCGTCGGAAGCTGGAAGTCAGCCACCGAAGGCTCTCCGGTTACCGGGAAAAAGATCCGCTAAAGGCTGGTCGGCGACCCTGAGCGCGCGGGGACTGCCGCCGCGCGTTCCGGGTCCGGGGTGAAGTCCTCGCCCGGATTCACGAACTGGTCGCGCTCCACCTGGTATTGCTTGTCGTAGAGCTGCCGGTAGCGCCCGTTCCTGGCGAGCAGTTCGGCGTGGGTGCCGCGTTCAACAATCTCGCCCCCTTCCATCACGAGAATCTGGTCGGCGCTCGTGATCGTGGAGAGCCTGTGCGCAATCACGAACGTCGTGCGGCCCCGGCGCAGCTCGCGGAGGCCTTCTCGAATGTGCTGCTCGGCCTCAGAGTCGAGGCTCGACGTGGCCTCGTCAAGAATGAGGATTTTCGGGTCGGCGAGAATCGCGCGGGCAATCGCGACACGCTGCCGCTGGCCGCCTGAGAGTTTGACGCCGCGTTCACCGACCACCGTGTCGTAGCCGTCAGGAAACTGCGTGATGAACTCCTCGCAGTGTGCGATCCGGGCCACAGCGCTGATGTCGTCCTTGGTGGCGCCCGGCCGTGAGAACGCGATGTTCTCGGCGATCGTGCCGTCGAACAGGAAATTGTCCTGCAGCACCACGCCGAGCTGCCGGCGGTAGTCGCGCAGGCGCACGTCGCCCAGGTCGCGGCCGGCGAGCGTGATGCGTCCCTTGAGGGGACGCGCAAACGCCATGATCAACGAGATCAACGTGCTCTTGCCCGATCCGCTCGAGCCCACGAGCGCTGTGGTCGTGCCCTCACGCGCAGTGAATGTGACGTCCTTCAGTACAGGAATTCCGGGGCGGTACTCGAACCAGACGTGATCGAATGCGATGTCGCCACTCGCGTCGTCGAGCTCCGCGCGATTCACATCGTCGGCATCCTCCGTCGGCGTCTGCATGATTTCACGGATGCGGTCGAGCCCGGCGAACGCCTCGGTGATCTGCGTGCCGATGGACGCCAGCTGCATCACCGGCACCGTGACGAGGCCGATGAAGAAGATGTACATCACCCAATCGCCAAGGGTCATCCGGCCAGCCAGCAGGTCCTGTCCACCAACCACCATCATCAACACGCCCACCGCGCCGATGAACAGCGTGCCGAAGGTGGTGACGGCGGACGTACCCGTGATGGTGCTCGCGATGTTCCGGAACAGCCGATGGGCGCCCTTGGAAAAGACCACCTCTTCCCGTTTCTCGGCGGTGTAGACCTTTACCACGCGTGCGCCACCCAGCGCCTGCCCGAGGCGTCCGGACACCTCCGAATAGATCTTGCTTCGTTCGCGGAAGACGGGGCGCAACTTCTTGAACGCATACGCCATCACGGCGCCAAAGATGCCAAGGATCAGCAGTGTCGCTGTCGTGAGCTTCCAATTGAGCCAGAAGAGCACGCCGAGCGCGATGGACGCGGTGAAGATGCTGCCGATCAACTGCACGATGCCCGTGCCCACGAGATTGCGTACGCCTTCGGCGTCGGACATCACCCGCTGGATCAGGATGCCGCTCTGCGTGGAATCGAAGAAACTCACGGGCAGGCGCAACACGCGCGCCTGCACGCGGCGGCGGAGGTCGGTGATGGCGCGCTGTCCGGCGATGCTGACCACCTGCGAGAGCGCGAAAGAGGTGATCGCCTGCACGATCGTCGCGCCGGCGCCGGCGAGTGCCAGCGGGACCAGCAGGTCGCCGCGCTGTTTGCCGATCACATCATCAATCAGGACCTTGGACGTGTAGGGCAGGACAAAGCCGACAATCCGGTTGACGAGCATCAACGACAACCCGATGGTCAGCTTGGCGCGGTGCTTGTGCAGCAGCTCGCGCGTCTCGGCCCAGGCGTTGGCGTAATTGACTTTCTTCTTTGGCGGGGTAGGTGCGGTCACTTGGGAAAGTTAGCCCCGCTGACCCGCCGAGCGGGTCCACCGAACGAGAAAGCGCCCGGGCA
>JARIET010000042.1 GCA_031127185.1 Gemmatimonadota bacterium
GGTGACCACTTGCCCGGGGCGCGCCCCACGTTCCAGAGATCGTCAGGGACGTTCAGTGCCGCTGCTTTGAAGGCTTCCGCGGCCGCCCGCTGCGCTGCAATGATGGAATCGAGATCTGCCATGGGGGAAAGGTGAAAGACGCGAGGAAATTATCGCGAAGTGACCGCAGAGGCGTGCCGCGGACGCCTACTTCCGCAAGTACGAATCGGTCTTCGCAATCCAATCTGCTCGCGGCGGATCAAATACGTCGAGGTCGAGCGTGTCCACCAACGCCTCGGCCTTGTGCCAGACCATCGACGGAATGTGGAGCACCTCACCGGCCATCACGTCGATCACCTGCTTTTCGTCCTCTCCGATCCAGAAACGGAGGCCACCTTCGAGGATATAGGTGTACTGCTCGTTCTCGTGCTGGTGGCGCGGGACGATGCATCCCTTCTTGAGGAACACCTGCGCAAGCATCATCCGCTGGCCGGTGAGGAGTTTGCGGTCGAGCATCGGCGAGACGGTCTCGAGCTCGACGTCCTTCCAGCGGCTGAATGTGACGGACTGTGACACGAATCGACTCCGGAGATGGGAAACTGCGGTACGGAAAACGTCGCGCCGTGCAGGTGCCCCGGCAAGTTGCCAGGACGCAGAAGGGCGCCCCGACCTGCGGAGCGCCCTTCTGGCGATACACTACGGCCGACAGTTACGGCGTAATCACCGGCAGCGGACGCGCCTTGTACTTGAGATAGAGGCGCGAGTGTCGGTCGTCATCGGCGAGCAAACGGCCCTTGATGAAGACCTCGACCACCTGCGTGCGCAGGTCCATCGGGTCACCTGTGGTAATGAAGAAATTGGCCTGCTTGCCCTGTTCGATCGACCCAATCTCTCGCTGCGCGCCGAGGATCTCAGCGGGCCAGATGGTGAGCGCCTTGAGTGCGTCGTCCGCCTTCAGCCCGTATGCCACCGCCAGCGACGCGTGGAACGGCACGTGGCGCGCATTCGACCCGCCGCCCGTGGAGAACGCGAACTTCACGCCCGCCTCCGCCAACAGGCCGGGCTGCGCGTAGATCTCGTCGTACGGCGTACCCACCGCATTCGGCGCCGCCTGAATGGAACTCAGAATCACCGGCACGTTCTTCTGCGCGAGGAGCGTGCGCACACGCCACGACTGGGCGCCGCCGACGATCACCACGCGAAGGCCCCACTTCTCGCCGAACTCGATCGCCGTCTTGATGGCCGCCTCGCCACCGGCCGGGATCAGCGCCGGGATCTCCTTGTTCACCAGCGGACGCATCGACTCGTAGATCAGGTCGAGCTTCGTGGAACCGGCCTTCCGGCGGGCATCATACTCCCTGGACGCCGTCAGGAACCCTTCCAGCTCGGCCAGCTGCGCGGCCGTGTTCACCACCGGCGCGGGACCTCCGCGACCGCCACCACCACCGCCACGCCCGCCGCCACCACCCACACCCGGCAGGTTGAGCACCATTCCGGCGCTCTTCACGACCGAGAGATCTTCCCAGGTCCAGCCGGCCGTGTTGATCATCGCGGCCTGTCCACTGATAACGCCGCCAGTCGGCGAGGTCACCACGGTCGTCACGCCGTTCATCCGTGTGACGCCGAGCAGTTCGCTCTCGACGTTGAGCGCGACGAGTGCCTTCATGTGCGGGTTGTACTGCCCCATCTCGCTCCGAAGGTTCATCGTGCCGATACCGCCGATCTCGGTGAGGCCGATACCGGTGTTGGCATCGATCATCCCGGGATAGATGTACTTGCCGGCCGCGTCAATCACCTTCGCTTCCGGTGCCGCAACACCTGCGCCGATCTGCACGATGCGATTGTTGCGCACGAGAATGTTCGTGTTGGCCAACCGCTGGCCACCGGGGTTCACCACCGTCCCGCCGCGAATCAGGTAGGTCCCTTCCTCGCCGGCGCCCGCCTGGGCCGCCGCAGAACCGCTGACAGCCGCAGCGAGCGCAAGAGCGAGTGGCGCCTTGAGATGCTTCGTGGAAAGACGCATTAGCGCGTGCCCCCGGGACCCTGCGCCGCCTGCTTGCGCAGCGTCGGCGCTTCGGCGCGATCGAACAGCACCTTGCCATCCACGATCGTGTATTCCACCATCGCCTCTGCGGCGAACGGGTGCGCCGAGAAGACCGCGATATCGCCGTCCTTTCCGGTCTCGAGCGTGCCGACCATCTTGTCGACACCGAGTTGCTTGGCCGGGTTGAGCGTTATCATCTTGAGCGCTTCGTTCACACTCATGTTGCCGTACCGTACGCCGATGCCAGCCTCCTGATACAGGCGCCGGATGCGCTCATCCGAATCCGAGTTCACCGACACGGTCACGCCGCGCTGTGACATCAGCGCCATGTTGTGCGGGATCGCGTCCCATGCCTCGACCTTGTACGCCCACATATCGGCGAAGGTCGACGCCATCGCGCCGTGCTTGGCCATCTCGTCGGCCACCTTGTAGCCCTCGAGCACGTGCTGGAAGGTGTGCACCTTGAAGCCGAGTTCGTCGGCGACGCGGATGAGCATCAGGATCTCGTCGCCACGATAGCTGTGCGAGTGGATCTTGAGATCGCCCTTCATGATGTCGGAGAGCGCTTCGAGCCGCAGGTCGCGACGCGGCATGATGGCCGCCGGGTTCGTGCGCAGCGCCGTGCGGTACTCCGCCCACTCAGCGTCGTATTCCTTCGCTTTCGTGAACCAGTAGCGCACCGTGAAGTCCACGCCCATGCGGCTCATCGGGAACCGGCGCTGATCTTCGGGCGCCGTGGAGCTGGCGCGGGTGACATTCTCGCCGAGGGCGAACTTGACGATACGAAACGCGCCCTTGAAGAGCATGTCTTCGGCTGAGGAACCCCAGCGCAACTTCACCACGCGGCCCTGACCGCCGATGGTGTTGGCGCTGCCGTGCATCAAGTGCGCCGCCGTGACGCCGCCCGCAAGCGAGCGATAGATCACCGGGTCGTCGGCCCGCACCTGAACCTGCACTTCGGGCGTAACCGATTCCGCGCCCTCGTTGATGCCGCCTTCGAGCATGGCATGCGAGTGGGCGTCGATGATGCCCGGCATCACGTACTTGCCGGTGCCGTCGATGACGCGAACGCCGGCAGGTACCGCGACGTTGGCGCCGACGGCCGTGATCTTGCCGTTGCGGACAACCACGGTGCCGTTGGCAATGTCGCCGTTGGCGATGGTGATGATGGTCGCGTTGCGGATCGCGACGTCCTGTGCAGAGAGCGCGGCCGGAACGAGCGCGGCAGCGACCAGTGCACGGATACTTCGATTGAGGATTCGCATTGGCGTGTCCTGGTTAGTAGAGGCGGCCGTCAACGAACACGTGCTTGATCGGGTTGCCGGCGGCAAAGAGGTCGTTGCCGGTGACCACCACAAAGTTTGCGAGCTTACCGACTTCGATCGTGCCAACGGCTGCCGTGACGCCGAGGAGCGCGGCAGGAGTCACCGTGGCAGCGCGCAGCGCGTCGTCAGCGGAGAGTCCGGCGGTGATCGCTTCGCGGATGCGATCGCGGAAGCTCACGCCGCTCTCACCACCGTATGACGCCAGCGCGACCGGAATCCCGGCCTTGATCAGCGCGGCGGGGTTGGCGCGCACTTCGGTGTTCGCCGCGGCGTCAGCAGGCGGGATGTTGCCGGGACGACCGTTGCCAACACCGAGGAACGCGCGACCTGTGACGGTTTCGGCCATCGGCCAGTTGACGCTGACCACCGCTGTGGCACCGGCCGCCTTGAGCGTGGCGACGGACCGCCAGCCTTCGCGCGCGCCGACAATCACCGGCGTCTTGATGCTGATGTCCTTGGTGATTTCCGCGACGCGCGAGATTTCTCGTTCCGTGGAGGCAACGAACCAGGACGACATTTCGTTCGACGCAGCGGCCATCAGGGCGCGCCGCATCGGATCGTTCGACGGACGGGCTCCGGGCGTGCCGGCTTTGAACGCCTTTTCGAGGCGCGCTTCGTACTGTGCGTCGAGATACATCTGCTTCACGTAGGCCAGCGAGCCGATCAGCGTGCCCGGGTAGCCATCGCGCCGCGTGCCGAACGAGACGTTTTGGCCGACCCCCGTGCGCAGCGCGAGCTGCGACGATGACGCCGTACCCGTCAGCGCCGCACCCACACGCCCCGGGAAGATCCCCCCATCAAAAACGAGGCCAACTGTGGTTACACCACCCGCGCGGAACGCCTTGAGTTGGTCGTCAGTCGGCTGGAACATGTTCGCCGCCTCGGCGTCCGCATCAATCTCGGGGAGCACAACCGGGGGGGCCGGAGCCGCGCCGCGTCCGAGCGCAACGCCGCGCCCACCGCCACCGCCACCGCCCCCACGCCCACCTCGACCGCCGGTGGCATCGGCGGCACCAGCGGCGGTCGGAAGCGCGCGGGTCGGACTCGGAAGCCCAATGCTCGTGGCGGCATCGATGAGGCCGGCGTAGACGGTGTGGCCGCCCAGGTCCATCTGGACCACTCCAGCGGGAACCTGCACCGTGGCGCCCACGGCGGCGATGCGGCCGTCACGGGTGAGTACGGTGCCGCGCTCGATCACCCGCCCCGGAGCGATGACGATGCGAACATTCGTCAGCGCATAGTCCGAACGGGCAGTGGGTGCCGCGGTCGGGTTGGTCGTGGGGGTGTTCTGCGCAAACGCCACAGCGAGCGCCAAGGGCAGCGCGGCTGGAGCGGCGAGAAAGGATCTGCGTGCCATTCGGGGAGACTCCTCGGGGCAGGACGCTTGGGGGGGGACAACAGGTAGGAAACGGGTACGTCGGAGAAGCTACGCCCTGGGGGTCTGCGGTCAATGCAGGCCGAGGCACGGCTCTATGGTAGTACGCCGGGAGCGGCTCAGGCGCTGAAAGCGGGCGCGCCGTGTCGGCAGTCGTGTAGACTGTTGCGCCACACTCCAGGAGATACGCGTGAAAATCACCGTCGAAGCCACCGTCCAGGCCCCGGTTCAGAAAGCCTGGGATGCCTACAACTCCCCAGCCGACATCGTCCAGTGGAATGCGGCATCCCCCGACTGGCACACCCCCCGCGCAACGGTTGATCTGCGCGAGGGGGGCCGGTTTGAGTCACGGATGGAGGCGAAGGACGGCAGCTTTGGGTTCGACTTTGGCGGGACCTACACCAAGATCGTGTCGCTGAAGTCGATCGCCTACCGGATGGACGACAACCGTGAGGCCATGGTCGATTTCGCCGAGCAGGGTACCAACTGCGTCGTCACGGTGACGTTTGACGCCGAGTCGGAGAACTCGGTTGAGATGCAGAGGGAGGGGTGGCAGGCGATTCTCGACAGCTTCGCAAGGCATGTTATCGCGAAGGGGTAACGACGGGGACAGACGGGACATGGGGGGAGAACAGGGGAGGACGCGCGCGTATGGGCGTCCCCTGCCCTCCCCACACGTCCCGTAGTCACCCGCACTTGCCCTGACTACGCCCCCCGTTTCGTGGCTTCAATGTCAATCGTAATCGTGATCTCGTCGCCCACGCTCGGCACCGCCTCTACCAACCGGCTGTAGGTCAGCCCCCAATCGTGGCGATTGATCTTCACGCTGGCGCTGGCGCCGACGCGGAGCGTCTGCCCCTGCCTCACCGGTGCCGCGGGTCCCTCGACATCGAGCACGATTTCCTTCGTGACACCGTGCATGGTGAGGTCGCCGGTCATCTTCAGTTTCCCTGCGCCGGCTGGCTCGACCTTCTTTGAAACGAAGCTGATGGTCGGGTATTTGGCGACGTCGAAGAAGTTCGCGCTGCGCAGGTCGTTGTCGCGCATCTCCACGCGCGTATCCACCGTGGCCGGGTCGATGGTCACACTCACCGCCATAGCCGTCGGGTCCTTGCCATCCCACTCGATCGTGCCAGTGGTCTTGTTGAACTGGCCGCGGACGGTGGAGACCATCAGGTGCTTCACCGAGAACTGCGAGGCAGTGTGATTGGGGTCGATGGTCCAGGTGTTGGGACTCCCTGGGGCAGCTGCGGTTGGTGCCTGCGCGATGCTGGCTGACGAAAGAGCGGCGACGGCCGTGACCAGGGCGACGGGACGAGCAAGACGAGCAACGGCGAACACGGAATGACTCCGGGCAACATGTGGGGTGACCTGCGTTCTCTTAGTACTGAGAGAACTTACGCAGGGGTCCATTGCATCGTTGCCGCCCCGGGCGATTCAGACCGTCGCCGGGCAGGCGAAGTGGTAGACGATCGTGCTCGTGTGGTAGTTGGCGCCGTTGACTGCGGACGCAAAACAGTGGTGCGAAACGTCGAAATGGCGCTCGAGCGGCGTGGAACACATTGGGTCGGGCGTTCTCTTGCACACACGGCGGGCGGCGGCGGCAGCCGCGGCGTGCAGTCGGTTCGCCTTCATTTGCTCTATCGCGGCGCGGTCAGGCGCAGCGCAGCCCGCCGGAATCTCCGAGATGTCATGGAGCACCAGCCGGTAGTCGAGATTGCACCAAGTATCCTCGGGCTCCTCGGGTTCGGGCGGCACCGAGGGTGGCGGCGGATTGTCCGGCCCGTAGATAATCGGCGGTCCGGGGTTCGAGCACTTGAACAGGTAGACAATCGATACACAGGCCATCACCGCCGTGCCCTGCGTGAATGTGTGGGCGTTCACCGAGTAGTCGATCTCGGTGACCCCCTGGCACGATTCGCTGAAGTGACGCAGGCAGTATCGCCGAACCTGATTCCGTGCATGGGCGAGCAGGGCCGGCGTGTTCACGCCGGCCAGCCAATTGAGACCACCGTTGCCGTGCCATTCAACGAGCCGACTGTAGATGAGCGGATACGTCAGCCCGCACTCGGGGGCGATCGGCAAGACGTCGCCCAGGACATACGGCCGGTCAAATCGCGGCCACTCGTCCATTCCCGGAAACGGCGGATTAGGCAGCGGCAGCGACGTGAGGATCGGCGATGACGCGGGTGGTTGCGCCGCCGGCCGAAACAGAAAACCGCCGCGATTCGCCTCGAACACGAGGCTCAGACAAGTGACCCCGCCCTCGGCCTTCGCGAACTCACTCAAGTCGATTGTCCGCGAGTCGAACCCGAGTTTCGCAATGAGTGCGGCCGTGCGCGGATGCGCCGCAGCACTCACCACCGTGCGTCCTATCGTGAGCACATCGGCGGCGAACGGTTCGGACGAGTCGACCTCTACGATATCGAAGCCGCGCAGGTCCTTGAGTTCGACCCAAGCCGGATTCACGAGAAGGCGGCCGTCGGGCAGCGCGCAGCAGGCGCTCTTGAGGTGCAAACAGCCGCGCATGCCCACGCGACGCACCACATACCCGAAGTGCGCCACGATCCGCGTGAGCTGGTCTACGCCCTCCGCATTCGTGCGAGCCGACTTGCCGACGAGAATGACGCGGCCGTTCACCACCACATCGCCACCGTCGAGTGTGCCGGGCATCGCGAGGCCCACCACGGGGCGATGGTTCAGCAGCTCGGCTTCGATGCCGGCCACTTCACCCCGCCGCGATTCCGCGCCGGGTGAGGTCAAAATTGCGATTTCGTCCAGCACCACCGCCGTGTCCTCGACAAACACCGCGTCAGGATAGGCGTGGTTCGCGTTGAGGATCACCACATCGCAGCCGAGCGACGCGAGCAGATCGGCATACGCGGCGTGCTGCGCGAGCGCCTTCGTCATGTCGATCGGGTCACGCCCGATGAACGACCGCTCCCCCTTCTCGAGCGAGACAGGCGGCACGTGTGTGATCGCCACGCGCCGGATGGACTGCAGGTGCGACGCGACCCCTGTGCTCGGCCCTTCGGTGGTGTTCGCGCTCACGGACCGGCCGATCCCCGCATCATCATCTCGCGCAGGTACTCTACGCTCGATGCCTGGCCAACGAAGAGATCAGTCGGAAAGGTTCGGTACCGCAGCATCGCGTCTCGTATTTCCGTGCCGCGATAAAAATTGAAGCCGAACCCGGCGAGGTACTGCAGCCGGAGGTTCTTGTCACTGTTGATCTCAGCCGTGGCGGTCCAGGGGGCGAGGTCCTTGCCGCGACCCGTGTACGTGCGGAGCAGGTCCGAGGCCGCCGGGTATCCCACCTGTTGCAGCGAAGCCTTGACCTGCGCGAACTCCGGGCGGTCGAGCTTGGCCTGCCATTCGTCCACGTTGATCGGCTTCTCATCGAGGCGCGCCACGAGCACGACGTCGTAACCGCTGCCATCCACGTTGTCGTTGCGCCAGATCGTCCCATTCGGGAACACTGCAAAGAAGGTGGCGATCTCGCTCTTCACGACTTCTTCCGTGCTCTCGTAGAGCGGCACCCACTGCGTGACCACACCGCCGGGATTAAGGTGCGCCTTGACGTGTTCGAAATACTCGCGCGTATAGAGTGTGGCCGCGCCCTTCACCCAGGGGTGAATCGGATCTGACGTGATGACGTCAAACTTCTCGCGCGTCGTGAGCACGTAGTGACGCGCGTCGTCGTAGATGACCTCGACCCGCGGGTTCTCGGCCACCGCGTGGTTGGCATCGCGGAAATGGGTCGAGACGATCTTCGGAATCAACGGCTCCATCTCGCAAATCACCATCCGCGTGATGCTCGGATGAATGCTGAGCGAGCCCGCCGTGACACCTGCCCCGAAGCCGACGACGAGTACGTTCTTCGGGTTGTCGTGCATCAGACCCGACAGGTGGCCGAGGAGCCGCTGCAAGCGCATGTCCTGCGGCTCCTCCGAGGCTTCGACTTTTCCGCTCACGTGGAAGTTCTTGTAGCCGGCGGGTTCCTGCGTGACGGCGATCGACGAGTTGATCCCCTCGCCCACGTACAGCGCATTGGGTTCACCCTGCCACGAGAGCGAACGACCCCAGGCGATGAGGCCGGCGGGCACGGGTTGCACCTTGGCGGCAAAGAACAGCGCGGCCACCGCGAGCATTCCGGCAGCGAAAACGCCTCCAGGCCCGACGAACGGTTTCGCGCCTTCGCGGCCCGGCTTGAACATCGGGGCAATCGCAATGAAGCCAGACACCGCCGAGAGCACGATGAAGATGCGCATCGCGCCGTGCGTGCCAATCCACGGCGTGAGGACGAGCCCAGACAGCATGGAACCGGCAATCGCGCCAAGCGTGTTGGCGGCGTACACGCGGCCCACGGTGCGGCCCGGATCGGCACCCTTTGTGGTCGCAGCCGCCAGCGCCATCGGGAAGCTCGCGCCCCAGAGAATCGCGCCGGGCAACATGGCGAATAGCGAGCGAGCGATGTCGATCTGGAAGTTGAACCAGGCGCTCGGCGCCAGCGACGCATTCACGGGCCAGTGCGGAAGTCCCTGCGTCACCACCCACGCGCCCCACGCCGTTGTGCCGGCAAGCAGGAACTGCGTCCAGGCGAGTGTGGCGCGGGGGTTTGCGCTGTTGCGCGCCATCGCAGAGCCGGCCGTACTGCCAATGCCAAGCCCCACGAGGAAGACGCCGAGGATGATGGAGAAGGCGTAGGTCGTAGCGCCGAAGAGCAGCGAGAGGAGCCGCGTCCAGATCACCTCGGCGCCTAGCGCGGTCATACCGGAGAGTGCGATGGCGATGTAGACGCCGCGCGGTTGCCAGGGTGCGGTCTCTTTGGGCTCGGGTTTGTCCGAGGCTTTTGGTTCGGGTGGCGGCGAATAGGGCGCGCGCTTGGAGAGACCGACTGCGAGGCCCGCGACAACAAAGTTCAGCGCGACGGCGACCAGCGACGCTGTGGTGAGATCGAAGTTCCGGAGCAGGTAGAACCCGGCGCCCAGGCAGCCGATGACGGCACCAAGGATGTTGCCGCCGTAGAAGAATCCGAGCCAGGAGATCCCGGAGGGCGTAGCCTCGACATAGCGCGACATCGCGGGGAGGGTCGCGCCCATCAGGATGGTGGGGGGCAACAGGAACAGGATGGCGACGATCGCGCGGAAGACGATGCTCGTGGGTCCGCCGCCGTCCACTGCGGTGTACAGCCGGCCGACGAGCGGCATCAACACGATGAGCACCGCACCGACGACGCCGATCAGGGCCTCGAGCTTGGCATAGGCCATCAAGGGGTGCACGCTGCGCGCCACATAGCGCGTGAGCATCAGCGAGCCAAGGCACATACCGCCCATGAAGGTGCCGAGGAGTACGGCCAGCGAGACGGCGGATGAGCCGACGACGAGCTGGAGCACCTGGAACCAGACGATTTCGTAGATGAGCGCCGCGCAGCCCGACCCGATGAAGAGGAGCAGCATCAGGGGGAGGGCGCGGTTCGTGGCCGCGGAATCTTTTGACGTCATTCCGGGGAAACTACCGGAAGTGCGCTGGGACTGCCCGAGCCACACCGCCCCGGGTCATTGCAGAACCAGCCATGCGTTTCGTAACGTTTGAGTGCGACTCCCCACTGGAGGCATCACCGATGCACGCTCGTTTTCAGCCACGTCGCCACCTCGCTTCCGCGCGCTGCTTGTTGGCGTTGACCCTCGCCTGCGCTCCGCTCGCGGCCACCGCGCAGGGCGGAAATCCGCCGGGCGAATGGCGCGGCATCAACGGCGACGCCACGTCGCAGCGTTACTCGCCTCTCAACCAGATCAATGCGGCCAACGCGGCCAACTTAAAGGTCGCGTGGGAATGGAAGGGCGCCAGCGCGCCGATCGACAGCGGCGGCGCCACCCTGCCCCGCAACCTGCCCATCTATGCGCGCGGCAAGCTCATCACCACCGCCGGACCCAAGCGTGCCGTAGTGGCCATGGACCCGGCCACGGGCAAGACGCTCTGGACCTTCCAGGAACCGGCGACGTTTCGCTGGGAATACTCGATGCGCGCGAGTCACGGCAAAGGCGTGGCGTACGCGGAGATCAACGGCCGCGGCGTTGTGTATATCGTGACCCCCGGGTTCTTCCTGCACGCGCTCGATGCCGAGACCGGCAAGCCGCTCGCTGGATTCGGAAAGGCGGTGCCGCTCAACGGATTTCCGGCGACGGGCTCCGTGGATATGATCCCCGATCTCATCAAGGGTTGGGAGCCGTGGGAGAAGCGGAACGAGAAATACGATCCGAACATCGGCATCCCTATCGAGATCGGCTACATCACGAACTCTTCGCCGCCAATCGTCGTCAACGGCGTAGTCATTGTCGGCAACTCGGCCGAACAGGGCTACAACCAGACGCGCATCGAAAATGTCCCGGGCGATATCCTCGCCTACGACGCGCGGACCGGAGCACTGAAGTGGAAGTTCAAAGTGATCCCGCGCCCCGGCGAGTTCGGCCACGAGACGTGGGAGAACGACGCCTGGCGCTGGACGGGCGACGTCTCGTCGTGGGCGCCGCTGTCGGCAGATCCTCAGCGCGGCCTCGTCTACATCCCGACGAACGGCGCCACAATGGACTTCTACGGCGGCTTTCGGCCTGGCGACAACCTCTTCAGCACCAGCCTGATCGCGCTCGACGTGCAGACCGGCAAGCGCAAGTGGCACTACCAGCTGGTGAAGCACGACATCTGGAACTACGACACGCCGGTGGCGCCGATCTTGATGGATGTGAATGTCGGTGGACGTCGGATTCCCGGAATCTTCCAAGCCACGAAACAGGCGTTCGTCTATTCGTTCAACCGCGAGACCGGCGCGCCAATCTGGCCGATGGTCGACACGCCGGTGCCGCAGTCCAAGGTGCCGGGCGAAAAACTCTCGACCACGCAGCCATTCCCGACGAAGCCCGCGCCATTTGACTTCCAGGGACGAAACGAGAGTCACCTGATTGACTACACGCCGGAGCTGAAGCGTCTCGCGCTTGAGCATGCCACGAAGAACGACCTGCTGTCGCCGTTCTTCAATCCGCCGGTTCAGCGCGGCAACGCGGAAGGCAAGACCAAGTTCATGTACTGCCCTGGCGACGTCGGCGGCGTGAACATCACGGGCCCTCCGGCGGCCGACCCCAGCACGGGCGTCATCTTCATTACGTCAACGAGCGGCTGTGGCAACCGGATCCTGATTCCCGGCGCTGAACGCGACCCGACAATCAACCGGCCGACCGGCAAGACGATTGTGGATTGGACGCCAGGGCGCGGCGGCGCTGCGCCGCAGACCATGGACGGACTTTCCATCTGGAAGGGGCCCTACGGGCGGATTGTGGCGATCGACCTGAACACCGGCGATCATCTCTGGACCATTCCGAACGGCGACGCCTCGGACGAAACGCGGAACCACCCCGCGCTGCGCGGATTGAACGTGCCTGACCCCGGCCGTGCGGGCCATTCAGCGATGCTCGTGACGTCCACGCTGCTTTTTGCAACTGGGCAGACGAGCGACGGAAAAGCGAACCTCTTTGCGATCGACAAGAAGACGGGGAAGCGTGTGGCCGCCGTGGTGACGCCGTCGCGCGGCGAATATGGGATCATGACGTATATGCACGCGGGCAAGCAGTACATCGTGCTGCCGGTGAACGGCGGGTATACGGCGCTCAGTCTGCCGTGAGAACCGCATAGGTCAGCGTGGGCGCTCGTCACGGCAAACCGAGCGCCTACGCTGCCCGCATCACCTCGAGCGGATCCGACTTGGTGGCCTTGAGTGCAGGGACAAGGCAGGCCGCCATGGTCGTGAGGATCAACACCGACTCGGCCACGATCAGCGCCTGCGCGTCCACTGGATAGACGCCCCACATCCGGTCCCAGAGCAGGAACGCGGCCCACATCCCGAATCCCGCGCCAATGGCGGTGCCACCGATGGCCATGGTGAACGCCTCATGCAGCACGAGGTTCGCCACGTTTTGTCTTGTGGCGCCGAGAGCGATGCGCACGGCGAACTCGCGCATGCGCTGACCGGCCACATAGCTGATGACGCTATAGAGCCCGGCGGCGCCAAGCACGAGTGAGGCGAAGCCGAGGAGCGTGAACACCAGCCCGAGGAACTGCTCGGTCTTCAATTGGCGCTGGAAGGGTTCGTCGTCCGGAAGCACGAATGACCGCCCGTTTGACGGGGTGAGCGGCGCCAGCGCTCTGAGAATGGCGAGGCGGGTCTGCTCGACGTCGGGGCCCGTGCGTACCGTGAAATTCAGCGAGAGCGATGCGTTTCCGCCGGCGAACATGTAACGGTCGCGAACACGCTGTGAGAAGTAGATCGTGACGGAGCTATCGCGACCGAGCTCGGGGTGCGGATCAAATCCCAGGACGTGATCGCGCACCACACCGACGATCGGCGTCCACGGGTTGGGAGCGTTGACGTCCCCCAGTTTGAGCATCCTCCCGATCGCCGGCTCGCCCGGAAACAGCCTGCGCGCCGTTGATCGATCGATTATCGCCGCTCCAGCTCCGGCCACGTCGCCGTCCTGAAAGTCACGGCCCTCGATGACATCGATTCCGTACGTAGCGAAGAATCTTGGGCCGACCACCGCGCAGGGAGCCTTGCCCCGGACCGCGCCTTCTCGCAGATCCGCAGCGGGACCGCCTTGCGCCGTGCGATCGGAAACCACCTGCGTGGCAACTACGCCGCAAGCGGACCGCGAACCCAGAATCGCGGATTCCACACCAGGCGTGGCGCGCAATATCTCCAGGCCCTGCTGTCGGCGTGCTGCGGCGTTCTCCTCGGTAGTCGAGTCCTGCCGCCAGGGGAGCCCGACCCCGGCCTGCAGCATCCGCTCAATCGGATACCCGAACTCGTATGCCTCCATCAGCCGCACCGACTTCTGCATCAGGCTTGTGCTCATCAGAAGCGTCATTGCAATTGCGAGCTCGGCGATCACGAGCCAGCGGAACCGGGTCTGCGTGCGTCCCGTGGTGCTCGCGGCGCCCTCCTTGAGCGGACCCGCCGGATCGGTGCGCGCAGCGCTCCATGCAGGGAATCCACCAGCAACGACGATCGATGCAATGACCGCGCCCATAGCCATCATCAACACGCGCCAACTCCACTGCGGCTGCACGAATCCCTGCCATTCCATCTCGGGCGGCATCGCGCGGCCGATCAGCCCGACAAACCACGATGTGACGAGCACGCCAGCCAGGCAGCCCGCGAGCGCGAGGATCGCGATCTCAAGCAATACCTCGCGCCCGATCTCGTAG
>JARIET010000043.1 GCA_031127185.1 Gemmatimonadota bacterium
CGGGCGGCAACACTTTCAGCACGACGCGGCGGTCGAGTGCCGTCTCCGTGGCGAGAAACACCCGCGACATCCCACCGCCGCCCAATTCGCGGTCGATGCGGTAGTGCTCAGCCAACGCCTGTTGCAGCTGGTCGCGAAGCGGGTCCATTCAGCTCTGAGAGAGGGACAGCACTCCTCACTGAATATCGCGGCCGTCGGCGCATTGCGCCAATGCGCGAAAAACCTTACGGCGCCTCGCCGGACGCCTCGAGAAAGAGTGCCGGCAGATCGACCACCAATGCCCCTTCGCGGCCCGCGGGATGCCAGGAGATCGATTCGGTGAGAATCTCCGGGCGATCATCATCCGGTAACCATCGCTCGACGAGCCGCGCCTCCGGATCGACAATCCAGTACACATCGGCCGAGCGCTGATAGCGCCGCCGTTTTACGAGCCGGTCGGCGCGTTGCGAACTCGGCGAAAGCACCTCTATCACAAGCAGAAACCGCTCGGATGCGCGGGGGCCATTCGGACGACGGCCGTCGATCAGCGGTGCGACAAACAAGTCAGGCTGGACGAGCGTGAAGTCATCGAGGCGCACGTCGGACGGGGCCAGCAAGACATCCCCAATCCGGGGCGCCAGACCCACGTACCCCCAAAGCTGAACGTGGAGATAGCCGGCACACCGCTGGTGTGATCGCGCCGGCGACGGGCTCACCAGCAGCTCTCCGTCCACACACTCGTAGCGCTCGCCGGGCACGTCCGGGAGAGCCCAGACCTCCTCGACGGTCCACTTGTGGTTACGGTCGTCCACAATGGCAGGCATGCCCATAGTATGCTCGGCTCGGCGAAGGAAATGGAAGTGCGCACACAGGAGTGTCGCTCGAACTGTGCCCAGTACCGTCACCGAAACCACGGCGTCCCCAACCATTCGATTGCGGGGCACACGCCTTGCCCGAACCGCCGCCGTCCCGCAACGTCATAGCATGCGCTTTCCACTCTTGCTGTTTGTCGCCCTCGCCAGCGGTGCACAGGCTCAACAGACGCAGACTCGGCCCCGCGCCGACGCACCCCCAGCACCGCGCCAGGTGCTCGCTTCCCAATCGAAAGGCGTGAACTGGTCCGCCTACGGCAGCGACGCCGGCGGAATGAAATACTCGCCGCTCGCCGACATCAATCGTGACAACGTCGGCCAGCTTCAGCAGGTGTGGAGCTGGGACGCGAACGAACAGGCGATCCCCGCGAGTGAAGGCCAAAAGGCCGCGCGTCCGGGGCAGTTCCAGGCGACTGCGCTCGCGATCGGCGACACGTTGTTCTTCTCCACTCCCTAAAACCGCGTGATCGCGATGGAAGCGATGACGGGCAAGCAGTATTGGGAGTTCGATCCGCAGCCGTGGAAGACATTTGGCCAGCCGAGCAACGGCACCGGGTTCGTGCATCGCGGTGTGGCGACGTGGACCGGTGGCGGACCGCGGCGCGTGTACATCAACTCGCGCTGGCGCCTGTTCGCGCTCGATTCGCGCACGGGTAAGCCGATTCCATCGTTCGGCGTGAATGGAGAGGTCGATCTCGCCGCGAAGCTCAGCCGTCCGGTGCGCCGCGAGCATTACACGAACACGTCGCCGCCGGTGGTGTGGGGCAATCTGGTCATCGTCGGCAACGGCGTTGGCGATCGACTCGCGTATCGGGGAGATCCTCCGGGCGACATTCAGGCCTTCGATGCGCGCACGGGCAAGCGCGTCTGGTCGTTCAACACGATCCCAACTCCGGGCCAGCCCGGTCACGAGACCTGGAAGAACGATTCCTGGAAGTACATCGGCCATACGAACGTTTGGGCGCCGTTCAGCGTGGATTCCGCGCGAGGCATCGTGTATCTCCCGGTCGGCACGCCAGGGAATGACTGGTACGGCGGTGAACGTCCGGGAGACAATCTCTTCGGCGAGTCGCTCCTCGCGCTCGACGCGCGCACCGGCAAGCGCCTCTGGCACTTTCAAATCGCCCATCACGGTCTCTGGGATTACGATCCGCCGGCCGCGCCCGCGCTCGCGACGATCACGCAGAACGAGGTGAAGAAGGACATCGTCGTGCAGGCGACGAAGCAGGGATTTCTCTTTGTCTTTGACCGTGTGACGGGCAAGCCGATCTGGCCCGTAGAAGAACGTCCCGTTCCGCAAAGCACCGTGCCCGGCGAAGTCACCTCGCCGACGCAGCCGTTCCCGACGAAGCCCGCGCCATTCGCACCGCAGGGGATCAGCGCGGATGACCTTGTCGATTTCACGCCAGAGATCAGGCAGGCGGCGCTCGCCGTGGTGGCGCCGTATCAGATGGGCCCGTTGTATTTGCCTCCGTCACTGCAAGGCGCCATCGCGCGGCCCGGCGTCATCGGCGGTGCAGGGTGGGGCGGGGTTGCGATCGACCCACAAACCAACTGGCTCTACGTCAAAGCGAGTAACGAACCGGCGCTGATGGCGATCGCCAAGCGCGATGTCAAATCCGACACCGTAGATGCGCCGTATGTGCTCGATGCCTCGCGGCGTTCGCTCGCGGTGCGAGTGTCCGGTGCGCCAGCCGGTGGCGGCGCTGCCGGTGGCACAATGGGTGGCGGCGGTCGCGGCGGTTCACTCCCGCTCATCAAGCCACCCTACGGCACCCTCACCGCAGTCGACCTCAATACGGGTGACACCAAGTGGACGATTCCGCTCGGTGACAATCTCGACGTGCGCAATCACCCGGCACTTGCTGGTGTGGCGCTGCCGCCCAAACTCGGTGTCGTCGGTTCGCCCGGCGGAATGGTGACCCGCGGCGGACTCGTTTTTCTCACCGGCGGCGGCCGCGTGCTCTACGCGATCGATTCCAAGACAGGCGAGTACAAATGGGAGCACGACCTCGGCCAAGTTGCCTATTCCAACCCCATGACGTTTCGGAGCAAAGCTGGCAAGCAATACATCATCATCGCCACGGGCGGTGGAAGCACAAGCAAGCTGGTGGCTTTTGCGATTCCGTAACGCGGTCACGGGTGGCCGCGGCGCTGCTGTCGGCATCGCGCGCGCGATCACGCGCGGCGTCGTCTTATTTGCAGCGGTCGCCGCGTCGCTTGAGGCGCAATCGGCAGCCAAGCGCATCACGATCAAATCGCAGATCCTCGGCCGCGACAAATCGATCGTGGTCTCGCTGCCGGTCAACTACCAGCATGCGAAGCAGAAATATCCCGTCATCTACGTCCTCGACGGGCAGGTCAGGAGTTTCGTGGATCTGGCTGTGGCAGCTGCCGCGTACGATCTCCTTGGTGACATCCGCGACTTCGCAATCCCGCCGCACATCGTCGTCGCTGTGCAGCACGAGGACCGCGGAGTCGATCTGGGCCGCAATGCGGACGCATTCTCGAAGTACCTGACGCAGGAACTCGCGCCCTTCATTGAAAAGGAGTTCCGCGCCTCGCCTCAGCGAATTCTTATCGGCCACTCGCTAGGCGGTCGATTCGCACTGATGGCCTCGTGCCGAATGCCGGGGTTCTTCCCTGCGATCATTGCGGTGAGTCCCGGCGGTGGGGATTCGACGGCATATCGTACCACGACCGATTGCCTGAAATCCGATTGGCGGGCGAGCGGCGGCACGCTGCGCCAGATCTACATCAACTCCGGTGAGCGCGAACAACGCATCGACGAAGGCGCCAAGCGCCTCGCCGCATTCCTTCGCGACTCGGCGCCGCCAAACGTCAAATGGAAGTATCAGGATGGCCCGGGCCTCGCACACACCGAGACGCCGTTCGTAGGGATCCCCGCCGGCATCAAGTTTGTCCACGACCGCCTCGTCTGGGAAATGCCGTTGTTTCGGTCGCAGGCCATTCTGCAGAACGCTGGCGACGCGGTGGAGATCATAACGGCTTGGTACGCCGAGCTCAGCGATCGCGTCGGATTTGCGGTCCCCATCTCCGCGAAGTGGCTTGATCAGGTAACAGTGGCGCTCCTGAACAGGGGGAACCTCATTGGGGCCACGCGCAGCGCCGAGCAGCTCGTCCGCGAGTACCCCGAAGACCTGATCGGCTACGGCCGCCTCGCGGACATCAAGTTGCGCGCCGGCGATAGGATCGGCGCCCGCCGCGTTCTCGAAGACGGGCTCAAGATGGTGGACCGGCTTGACTTTTTCGATGAGATGGAGCGGGCGCTGAAGCGAAAAGTGTTCCAGGACGCCCTACGCCCGTTGAACACGAGCGGACAATGATGTGGCTGTTGCGGTTACCGCTTCGGTGGAAGTCGCGGTTGCAGTGTCAGTCCCCGTTCCGATCCGCCGTTTCCGCTGTTTCCGTGTGTTCCGTGTGCGTAGTTGCCGGTCCGCTTTCCGCGCAACAAACGGTTGCCATCGTCAACGCCACAGTGATTGACGCCACGTCACCCACCCCGAGACGCGGCCAGACGATCCTGATTCGCGGCAACAGGATTGTCGCCGTCGGCCCGAAGGCCACGACGAGTGTTCCGCTCAGTGCGCGCGCCATCGATGCTACGGGAAAAGTCGTGATCCCCGGCCTGTGGGACATGCACACTCACATCGACATCCCCGGCGGCGAAGAGCTGCTCGCGGCGTATGTCGTGAATGGCGTCACCGGGGTCCGCGACATGGCCTCCGAATGGGGCACGATCACGAAATGGCGCCGCGCAATCGCAGATGGTGCGCTCCTCGGTCCGCGCATCACTGCGTCGGGACCGTATCTCGAGGGCAATCCACAGCCGATTGCCCACATTGCCGTGAAGTCCGTTGACGACGCCCGCCGTGGCGTGGACTCCCTCAAGACACTCGGCGTCGACGTCATCAAGTTCCATACCGGGCTTACCCGCGAGACCTTCTTTGCCGCAGCGCGGCGTGCGCGCGAGGTGGGCATGCCTTTCGCCGGGCACGTACCGCGCACAATCAGCGCGATTGAGGCCTCCGATTCTGGCATGCGGAGCATCGAACACGCGCTGACGATTCCTACGCCCTGCACCCCCGCCGAGTCGCTCGCGCTCGTTCCGAAGTTTCCGGTTCAGCGCGTACTCGGCCCCTGCAGTTCCGCACCGCTGACCCCGACATTCGCCACGCTCGCCAGGAACACCACCTGGGTGACGCCGACATTCGTGGCGGCATACGAAATCGCGGAGTGGCCGCAGCGTGCGCTCCCCGGTGACGCGTATGCGAAGTACCTCCCCGACACGCTGAAGAAGTTCGTTGCTTGGATCTTTCCGATGCCCGACAGCATTCCGCCCGGCTCGGAACGCGTCGGGCGGACGATGTTCAACAAGCGCGTTGCCCTAGCCGGCGCGATGCACCGTGCGGGCGTACACCTGCTTGCCGGAACCGATTCGCCGCTCAGAAACAGTCCACCGGGCTTTGGTCTGGCCGAAGAACTCGTTTTGCTCGCACGCGGCGGCGTGCCGTTGCACGATGTGTTGAAGATTGCCACGCTCGAACCGGGGCGCTTCTTCAGCGCCACCGACTCGATCGGCACTGTGCAGCCGGGGCGCTTTGCCGACCTCGTGATTCTGGATCGGAATCCGCTCGCCGACGCACGGAACTACCGCAGCGTCAGCGCGGTTGTTGCCAACGGACGTGTGTTTACCAAGATGGATCGCGACGCGATTCTTGCACGACTCGAGGCAGCCGGGAAGGCGCAGCCTTGAGCTGCCGCGGGGGCCCGGCGCAGGCAGCGACTCAGCGCGGCAGCCTGGCAACCTTGTTGCGCAGCCCACCTGAGCGCTATTCTCTATAGATGCGCTCCCCCATCGTAGCTCTCGCCCTGCTCGTCGGCGCCAGTCTCGTCAGCGCCCAGAGCACCCCGCAGAACACGCCCACCAACGACGCTCCGAATCCCTATCGCACGGTGGAGGGTTGGGCAAAAATGCCCGCCGGCCGTGTCTGGGGCTCAACCAGCGCTGTCGCCATCGACAAGGACGGTGCCAGTATCTGGGTCGCCGAACGATGCGGCGTCAACGATTGCGTGGGTTCGCAGCTGGACCCCATCCTCAAGTTCGACAAGGATGGCAACCTGGCCCGGAGCTTTGGCGCAGGAATGGTCAGGTCGCCCCACGGGATCCATGTGGATCGTGACGGGAATGTCTGGGTAGTGGACTGCTCATGCACCGGCGCGGGTGGCGGCGGGCGCGCGGGCGGTGGCGGCCGTGGCGCAGCCGCTGGTGGTGGCCGCGGTGCCGGCGGTGGTGGTGGTGGTGGGCGCGCTGCCGGCGGCGCAGCCAGCGGAGCGGCTGCCCCGGCGATGCCGGCGCCGGCTCCGCCGCCCCCGATGACCAATGGGCATCAGGTCTTCAAGTTCTCGCCAGACGGGAAGCTCCTCATGGCGCTTGGCAGACCGGCCGGTGGCCGCGACACGGCGTTCTTCTTCCAACCGAATGCGGTCATAACTGCACTCAATGGCGACATCTACGTGGCCGAGGGTCACTCTGACGCGCAAAAGACGGCGACCGCGCGAATCCTCAAGTTCGACAAGACCGGCAAGCTGCTGGCCACCTGGGGCACCGTGGTCGATTCGACGACACGGGACCAGCCGCACTCGTTTGCGCAGCCACACACGTTGGCGTTCGACTCCAGGGGACGGCTGTTCGTGGGCGACCGGAGCTACAACCGCATCAAGATCTTCGACCAGACCGGCAAGCTGCTCGATACCTGGTATCAGTTCAGCCGGCCCAGCGGCATCTACATCGATTCGGCCGACAATATCTATGTGGGCGATTCGGAATCGGGATCGATCAATCCGCCGCACTGGGCGTGGCTCAAGGGGATTCACATCGGCAAGGTCAGCGACGGAAAGGTGACGGCGTTTATCCCAGACCCGGCGATCACCTGCGCGGCGCGGCTGGCCAACGTGCAGCCGGCTCCGCCGGCGTCGGCGAGCTCGACTGCTACCAATTGCGCTGGTGGCACCAGTTCTGCCGAAGGCTTGGCGGTGGACAAGTCAGGCAACATCTACGGGGCCGAGGTCGGCCAGCGCGCGCTCAAGAAGTACGTCAGGAATCCGTAAACCGCCAACCGCAAGCCGCCTACTCGTCGTTGTTCTTCCCCTAAGGAGTGACCATGCCCGTAAATCTGAAGATCAACGGTAAACCAGTCACGGTGGACGTCGCCCCTGACACGCCGCTCCTGTGGGTGCTGCGCGACACGCTCGATCTCAAGGGGTCGAAGTTCGGCTGCGGCGTGGGCCAGTGCGGCGCCTGCACGGTGCACCGCAACGGTGCGGCCGTGCGCTCCTGCCAGCTGCGCATCTCCACGCTCGAAGGCGCGGATATCCGCACGATCGAGGGTCTCTCGCCCGACGGCACGCACGCGCTGCAGAAGGCGTGGGAAGAACTCGACGTGCCGCAGTGTGGCTACTGTCAGGCCGGCCAGATCATGTCTGCCGCAGCGCTGCTCGAGCGTAACGCGAACCCGACCGACACCGACATTGATAACGCGATGAACGGCAACATTTGCCGCTGCGCCACCTACATCCGCATTCGCGAAGGCATCAAGCGCGCCGCGGTGCTCAAGCGTGGGGGCGGCATGGTGCCGGCTTCGGGCTCTCCCGGACGTCCTGGTGGTGCCGACGCCGAAACAGCAGATAACGTTGGCGCTCCGAAATCCCTCTTCGACGCCACGCGCTAAGGAGATCATCCAATGGCCACGACCATCAAGCCGACCGCGAAGAAGGGAATGGATCGCCGCGGTTTCCTGCGCGTCAGTTCGATCGCTGGCGGCGGACTCCTCATCGCCACCTACATCCCCGAGCTCGAGGGCAACCTTGCGGCGCTCGCCGGGATGCGCGCGGACTTCACGCCGAACGCGTTCATCAAGATCACGCCCGATGGCGTGATCACGATCATTGCCAAGAATCCCGAGATCGGGCAGGGAGTGAAGACGCACCTCCCGATGATCATCGCTGACGAGCTCGATGTGGACTGGAAGGACGTCCGCATCGAGCAGGGCGATCACAATCCCGCCGCGTACGGCTCTCAGGGAGCGGGTGGCTCGACCGCGACGCCGATCAACTGGACGCCACTGCGTCAGGCCGGTGCCGTTGGCCGCGCGATGATGATCTCCGCCGCCGCCGCGAACTGGAGCGTGCCCGAGGGCGAGTTGGAGACCGGCAGCGGCGTAGTGACGCACCGCGCCAGCAACCGCCGCGCCACGTACGGGTCGCTGGCTGACAAGGCGGCAACCATGACGCCGCCTGCTGCAGCGACAGTGAAGCTCAAAGATCCCAAGGACTACAAGATCATTGGCACGAAGGTCCCGGGCGTGGACAACAAGAAGATTGTCCGGGGCGAAAAACTCTTTGGGGTGGACGTCACGCTCCCGGGAATGCTGAGCGGCGTGTACCACAAGTGCCCCGTGCACGGTGGCAAGGTGGTCAGCGCGAATATCGAGGAGATCAAGAAGGAGCCGGGCGTGCGGCACGTGTTCGTGCTGGACTCTGGCCCGGCCGCGCGCGACCAGTTGCGCTCTGGCGTCGCGATTCTCGCGGACACTTGGTGGCAGGCCAGTTCAGCGCGCAAGAAGCTGAACGTGGTCTGGGATGAAGGGCCGGGTGCCACGCACTCCAGCGAAGGCTACAAGGCCAAGGCCGCGGAGCTGGCGAAGGGCGCGCCGTTGCGGAATCTCCGCAAGGACGGTGATCCCGATGCCGCACTCGCTGGTGCAGCCAAGAAAGTTGAGGCCTCGTACTACGTGCCGGTCATCGCGCACGCGCCGCTTGAGCCGCAGAACACCACGGCGCTGTTCAAGGATGGCAAGCTCGAGCTCTGGTCGGCCACGCAGCAGCCCACCGGTGGTCGGGCGCTTGTGGTGAACACACTCGGTATCAAAACCGAAGACATCACGCTCCACTTGGTGCGCATGGGAGGTGGCTTCGGCCGTCGGCTCACGAACGACTACATGGTGGAAGCCGCGGCCATCGCCAAGCAGGTGCCGGGCACTCCGGTGAAGCTGATCTGGACGCGTGAGGACGACATCCAGCACGATTTCTATCGTCCCGTGCAGTTCCACAACTTCTCGGGTGGCGTTGACGCTGCCGGTAAGGTCGTCGCATGGAAGAACCACTACATCGGCTTCACCACCGACGGGCAGGGATTCGGCAACAGCTCGGGTATCGGTGCCGCGGAGTTTCCGGCGCGCTTCATTCGCAACTACTCGTTGGACATGTCGCTGGTGCAGACGCACCTGCAGCTCGGTGCGCTGCGCGCGCCGGGCTCGAACGGCATCGCGTTTGCGGTTCAGTGCTTCATCGACGAACTCGCGGGCGCTGCCGGAAAGGATCCGGTGCAGTTCCGGCTCGACCTGCTCTCGCAGTGGCAGGCCGATCCGCCGCCGCCGGCTCCACCGGCTGGCGCTCCGGCTGGCGGTGGTGGTGGGCGCGGCGGCGGTGGTGGAGGCGGCCAGCCGCAGTTCGACGCAGCGCGGATGCGTGGCGTGCTTGAACTCGTCGCCGAAAAATCGAATTGGGGCAAGACCACGCTCCCGAAGGGCACGGGGATGGGCGTGGCATTCCATTACTCGCACCTTGGCTATTTCGCGGAGGTCGTCCAGGCCACGGTGAGCAAGGCTGGCGCGATTAAGGTCGATAAAGTCTGGTGCGCGGGCGACATCGGCAGCCAGGTGATCAATGCGAGCCACGCCGAGAATCAGACACAGGGCGGCGTGCTCGATGGCCTCGCTGAAGCGCTGGCGCAGGAGATCACGATCGACAAGGGCCGTGTGGTGCAAACCAACTTCGGCACCACGGCGACGAGCTTCCAGCTGCTACGGATGCGGCAATCGTGCCCGGTGGAAGTGCACTTCCTCAAGTCAAACAACAATCCGACGGGCCTCGGCGAGCCGATGCTGCCGCCGGCGGTGCCGGCGCTGGTCAACGCGGTCTTCGCGGCGACCGGCAAGCGGGTGCGGAGCCTGCCGCTCAGCAAGGCGGATTTGAAGTGGAGCTGAGCCGCGCCCTGGCGCGGTGATGCAGAAGTAGTTGCGGGTGCCGTAGTGTTTACGGCACCCGCGCGTATTTAAGCACACCGAACGCGGGCGAGTTGAAGCGAAGTGTGAGTCCCGTCGCTTCGACCGTGGCCTGCCCGCTACCGTCGATGCACGCGGCCAGATCTCCGTCGGCACAAAGCAGGCGGATTGAGAACGGCGAGGCGAGTGGCTCGGCCGAATCGTAGGTGAGCCACCACTCCTCAACTCGCTCAGTACCAGAAACGTCTCGCACACGCCGCGTAGCAAGCGCGAGCGGGCTGGGCTTCCAGCGGCTTGATGTCACGCCAAACCTCAGCGTATCGGCGAGCACGGTGTACGTCAGCCCCGGTGGGCGCGCGGGGAGCGGCTGGTTGCTGATGGACACCAGTGCCCAGCGATGGTCGAGTGCGGCGGGGACGGGAGCTGTCGCATCGCGACACGAGCCCAATGCGACGACTGTCACGAAGGAGATGGCCCAAAGGCGCGTCATGTCCCTTAAGTACCCCAATGCCCGTGCCGGGATCACAGGCGGGATGAGTGCCCCACAACCGCAGCTAGTCGCCGAACCTCGGCTTGTAGAGCGCGGCGTCCACGATCGACCAGAGGTGCACGAGCCAGCCCAGCCAGATAATCCAGAGCACGCTGGCCATCACGAACTGAACGAGTGCCGCGAAGATCCGCCCCTGCACGAGCTGCCCGAGCCCCGGGACGAAGAAACTGCACACCGCCGCGATCACGTTTCCCGTAGAACCCTGTCCCGACACGGTGAACCCTCCTCCGTGAATAGACGCACGCCCTGCGACAGGAATCCCTACGGGATCAGGTCACGCCGAGTTCCAAGACGTCAGCCGTTGAACTGCTTGAAGTGGTGGTCGAGGTGCTTCGCATGGAGCCGGCTCACGAACTTCCCGTTCACCGGACCAAACGAGGGATCGTCCGGCCACGGGCCGTCAATCGACCGTGCGGAGAGTTTGGCGATCAGTTCTTTGCACCGTACCCGCTCAGCCTCGAAGTCGTATTTCCCGGTGGCCTTGGCCTTGGGGTTCGTGGGCGCGCCCTTGGGCCAAGGCATGTTGAGCAGGAAGAACTTCATCAGCCACGCCGGCATCGCGCTCTTGCCCGGCGGCTTCGGGTCACCCTCGCCGATGGACCAGCTCATGAACTGGTTGATGTGCCAGAGCATCTGGTCGGAGGTCATCACGCCCCATTTACGCGGCGCATCGGCGCGGAGCGCAGCAAGGCGCGATTCAAGTTCCTGGCGAAAAGCCGGATTGTGGAGCGCGCGCATGGCAGTCCCTGTGTCGGTGAGAGGGCCAAATAGTGGGATACTCGGCAGACCCTGTCAAACGCAGATCGAGCCTCAGTCGATTCGCGCCCGCTGCACGATGGCCTTGAACCGCTGGCGAATCTGATCGGGGTTCGACGGCGCGCTCTGGGTCATCAGGATGATGATGGTCTCCTGAACCGGATCGACCCAGAAGATCGTTCCCGCCGTTCCGTCCCAGCTGTACTCGCCGACGCTGGCGGGATTGTTGGGGTTCGCTCTCAGCAGAACGTTCACGTTGGCCAGCCCCCACCCGTTGGAACCGCCGCGGGCCTGCTGAATCGCGTCCGAGAGTCCGTTGCGCACCATAGCCTCAACGGTTGATGTCTTGAGGAGGCGAATGCCACCGAGCTCGCCCTTGTTCAGGAGCATCTGACTGAAGCGCAGATAGTCAGGCACAGTGGCGAGCAGGCCGACGGCGCCCTCGATCAGGGTCGGGCGTTCGGAGAACGGCACCGTCTCAATCTCGACCGGCGTGATGCCGCCACCCGGGACCGGTGCGTATACCGTCGCGAGGCGCGCGCGTTGTTCCGGTGTCGCGGCCCAGAAGCGCGTGTCGGTCATGCCGAGCGGGCGGAAGATGCGTGCCTCCAGAAACTGGTCAAAGGGCATTCCCGACCAGACTTCAACCAGATGCCCCACAATGGTGGTCGATTCGCTGTACCGAAAGCGAGTTCCGGGGTCTTCCATCAATGGCACGCGAACGAGATTGGCGATGAACTGCGCCATCGTCATTTCGCGCGCACGGACTTTTTCGTCGCGATAGATAGCCGAGGTCCGGTGGTTCAACCCCGACGTGTGCAGCAGGAGATCTGCCACGGTAATGCCGCGGGCGGGCTGGCGCGTCGTGCCATCCGGGAGGCCGACCTTCACGTTCGCGAACTCGGGTATGTACTTCGCGACCGGATCATCCAGCGCAAACTTCCCCTCTTCGTGCAGCATCATCGCCGCCACCGCGGTGACCGACTTGGTCATGGAATAGATGCGGAGCAGCGAGCGCTCCGTCATCGGTGTGCGCGTGGCCAGATCCTGCACGCCCACCGCCTCCAGATACGCCAGCTTGCCGCGTCGCGCCACCGCCGCCACCGCGCCGGCGATCTTCTGTTCCTGCACCAGCTGCTGCAGCAGTCCCGTGGCTTCGGCAAGCCGTTCGGACGAGAAGCCTACCGATTCCGGGACGGCGCGCGGAAGCACCTGCGCCGAGAGAGTCGCCGTCTGGGTCAACGGCAACGCAAGCACCACGGCAAACAGGGCCGGCCTGAAGGCGTACGATCTGACAGCGCGCCGAGAATCGGATGTGGTTCGTTGTTTCATTTGTCGGAAAATTTTGCGAAAAAAGCAGTCGGACTAATATTGATGACTATCCACCCTTGACGCTTACTCAACGTATGCCGATTCGCATCAACGACGACGCGCCGAACTTCACGGCCGAGACCACGCAGGGCCCGATCGACTTCCATCAATGGATGGGAGATGGCTGGGCCATCCTGTTCTCGCACCCCAAGGACTTCACGCCGGTCTGCACGACTGAACTGGGCTACATGGCGAAACTCGAGCCCGAGTTCCGCAAGCGAAATACCAAGGTGATTGGACTGTCCGTCGACCCGGCGTCCAGCCACGGCAAGTGGGCGATGGATATCGAGGAAACCCAGGGCGCCCAGGTGAACTTCCCCATGATCGGCGACCCGGAACTGAAAATCGCAAAGCTCTACGACATGCTCCCTGCCGAAGCCGGCGACACCTGCGAGGGCCGCACTGCGGTGAACAACCAGACGGTCCGCACCGTGTTCGTGGTGGGGCCGGACAAGAAGGTGAAGCTCACGATCAGTTACCCGATGAGCACGGGGCGCAACTTTGACGAAATCCTGCGCGTGATCGACTCGATGCAGCTCACGGCGAAGCACAAGGTGGCGACACCCGTGAATTGGAAGGACGGCGACGATGTCATCATCCTTCCGGCCGTCAGCGATGACGATGCCAGGGTGAAGTACCCCGACGGCTGGACGGCGCCCAAGCCCTACCTGCGGATCGTCAAGCAGCCGAAGTAGCCCCGGCCCCAGGCCGTCCGGGATGGCCCTTTCGCCCGGAAGTCTGTAGCATTGAGCATTCCGGTCCACTCACCAGCACGCAGGAGCCCGTCCAATGGACTTTCCCAACCCGGTTTCCCGCCGCCGCTTCATTGGCGGCGCTGCAGCCACCGCCGGCATCCTCACGCTTTCGCCAAGTGAACTTGCCGCGATGGTGCAGGGGCAAGGTCAGGCGCAGGCACCGCGCCGCACGATCACCGAGGCCGAGTACGACGCGATCGCCAAGCTTGGCAACAATGAGAACTGCTGGGGGCCGCCCGAGTCCGTGACGCAGGCGATGATCAAGGCCATGAAGT
>JARIET010000044.1 GCA_031127185.1 Gemmatimonadota bacterium
ATGCGGCCATTCTCGCCACGACATCGTCAGCGCCACGGCTTGCCAGCGTGGGTTCTGACGCAAAAGCGAACTGATGCGTGCCATCGGCCGAAATCGCTCCGGCAGCGAACTTGGTGCCGCCGAGGTCCACGCCAATGACGAGCCGCATGGGCGGAAGTCTAGCGCGTCGCGGTCAGCTCAACGACCGAATCAACCAATCGCTGAACCGGGAGGTCGCGCATGCACTGCCAATGCCCAAGCGGGCATTTCTGAGGACCGTGGGAATCGCAGGGTCGACAGCTGAGCGTGTCGAGCCCCACCGTGGCCCGCCGCATGGCGAGCGGCCCGAATCCGAATGCCGGAACCGTCGGGCCGAAGATCGCGACAGTCGGCGTGTTCGTGGCGCTTGCGAGATGCAGCGGGGCCGAGTCGTTCGTCACGAGTGCCGCGCAGCGCGCGAGCAACGCGGCCGACCCCAGGAGCGTCAGCCGCCCAGTGGTGTCCACCACGCGTGATGCGCCCGCGGCTGCGACGATCGCAGCCGCAAGCGGCGCGTCATCGGCTGCCCCGAGCACGACAATCCGGTGCAGCGGCGCAATACGAGCCGCGAGTTCAGGAAAGTGGGGCCAGCGTTTCGTGCCCCAGATACTTCCGGGCGCGAGGGCGACCAGCGTCGCGCCATCGTGGGGAAGGTCACGCAGGAGCGCGTCAACTGCCGCGCGGTCCGCGTCACCTGGGTAGAGTCGCGGCCGTAGCTGCGGCGCCGGCGTGTCATCTCCCGCGGCCAGTCGCCAAAGTCGCTCAGCGTGGTGCTGACTGCGGTCATGCCGCACTCGCCTCGTGTACCAGACTCGCCCGCCTGACGAATCGAAGCCAGCGCGTTCAGGAATTCCGGCCAGCCGAGCCAGCGCGCCGCTGCGGTGCGAGCCCTGCGCGAGGTAGGCAGCGTCATACGCGCGCGCCGCCAGCTTACGGGCGAATCGCCAAAGCCCCAGTGGGCCCGCGTCGGCGCCGCGTTTCGCGAACGGCAGGACCTCGCGTATGGCCGGGTTGTTGGCCAGCAGCGGGGCGGCACTCGGCGTAGTGACAACGTCCACGGGCCCGCGCGTCGCAAGCTCGGCGATCAGCGGCGTGGTCAGAATCGCGTCGCCGAGGAAGGACGTTTGGATTACAAGCGAGGACGACACGGGCGAGTCCGCGGTTGGCGGTTTGCGGTCGGCGGGGGGCAGATGCGCGTCCGCATTCCGCGAACCGCTCACCGCGAACCGCCGACTCGTTGTGAACGTTACTCGACCTGCAGCACCGCCAGAAACGCTTCCTGCGGGATCTCCACGCTCCCGACCTGCTTCATCCGCTTCTTGCCTTCCTTCTGCTTCTCGAGAAGCTTGCGCTTGCGCGAGATGTCGCCGCCGTAACACTTCGCGAGGACGTCCTTTCGCAGTGGCTTCACGGTGGTGCGGGCGATGACCTTCATGCCGATCGTCGCCTGGATCGCAACTTCGAAGAGCTGCCGCGGAATCAGTTCCTTCAGCTTGTCGGCGATCTTGCGACCCCAATCGTACGCCTTTTCACCATGGATGATCACGCTGAATGCGTCAATCGGCTCGCCGTTGATCAGCATGTCGAGCCGCACGAGTTCGCTTCGCCGGTTGCCGAGAATTTCGTAGTCCAACGACGCATAGCCGCGCGAGATCGATTTCAACTTGTCGAAGAAGTCGAGGATGATTTCGGCGAGCGGAAACTCCCACTCGAACTCGACGCGTGCCGTGTCGATGTAGTGCATCCCCTTGTACTCGCCGCGCCGCTCGGTGCCCAGCGTCATGATGGGGCCGATATACTCGGCGGGTGCCATGATGCGCGCCTTCACGTACGGCTCCTCGACGTACTCGATGACGGACTGCGGGGGCATCAGCGCCGGATTCTCGACGAGGATCAGCTCTCCATCTGTTTTGTGCACCCGGTATTCCACGGTGGGAACCGTTGTGACCAGCGAGAGGTCGAACTCACGCTCGAGGCGTTCGCGGACGATCTCCATGTGCAACAGCCCGAGGAAGCCGCAGCGGAACCCGAATCCGAGCGCCGTGGACGTTTCGGGCTGGTAGTTGAGCGAGGCGTCGTTGAGCTGGAGTTTTTCCAGCGCGTCGCGCAAGTCTTCGTATTGCTGCGTGTCGGTGGGGTAGAGCCCCGCGAACACGAACGACTTCACCGCCTGGTAACCCGGCAACGGGGCCTTGGCGTGATTGTTTGCGTCGAACACCGTGTCGCCCGCGCGGGTCTCGCGCACCGACCGGACGCTGGCCACCACGTAGCCGACTTCGCCGGCCGTCAGGATTTCCGTGGGCACCTGACGGAGCTGGTTGTAGCCGACTTCGGCGACTTCGTAGACCGCTTCGTTGGCGCCGAACGTGATCTTGGTACCTTTTTTGATGGACCCGTCCACCACCCGAATGCTGGGAATGGCGCCGCGGTAGCGATCGTAGTACGAGTCGTAGACCAGGGCGCGAAGCGGCGCCTTCGGGTCGCCCTTGGGGGGCGGCACCATGGCGACGACTTTTTCGAGCAACTCAGGGATGCCGAGCCCCTCTTTCGCGCTGACGAGGAGGATGTCCTCTGGCGCGCAGCCCAGCAGTCCCACCACTTCGGCGCGGCGTTTTTCGGGTTCCGCGCCAGGCAAATCGATCTTGTTCAGGATCGGAATGATCTCGAGTCCGGCCTCCATGGCCAGGAAGAGATTCGAGAGGGTCTGTGCCTGAATGCCCTGCGATGCGTCGACCACCAGGATGGCACCCTCGCACGCGGCAAGCGACCGCGAGACTTCGTACGTAAAGTCCACGTGGCCCGGCGTGTCGATCAGGTTCAGTTCGTAAGTCGTGCCGTTTTTCGCAGCGTACGACATGCGCACGGCATTCAGCTTGATGGTGATGCCGCGTTCACGCTCGAGGTCCAGCGTGTCGAGGACCTGGTCCTTCATTTCG
The DNA here is from genome assembly GCA_031127185.1 of Gemmatimonadota bacterium. Classification (GTDB taxonomy): domain Bacteria; phylum Gemmatimonadota; class Gemmatimonadetes; order Gemmatimonadales; family Gemmatimonadaceae; genus Fen-1231. Next base: position 2,955 of record JARIET010000044.1, read on the forward strand.
CGCTTCTGGAGCATGCCCGTGGCTTCGATCAGTCGGTCCGCGAGTGTGGACTTGCCATGATCGATGTGGGCGACGATGCAGAAGTTGCGGATGTGCTCGAGGTTCACGACTGCGCGGGTTCGGGAGCGTCAACTGACCAGCCATCAATTATAAGAGGTCGCAGCCCCGGATTCCCCGGTTCGGGGGGGTTCGAGCGCCATGACTGATCCGTCCAGATGCAACGGTGTGCCGCTCTTGGTGCACCCGCCGTGCCGATGACTACTTTTCCCGTCCACCGATGACTGACCCGCGCACCAATCGTCCCGACCTCATGGATCCGGCCCTCGTGGCCGGGCTTGGGTCCATTGAATTGGTCGCTCGGCGAATCGTCGATGGCTTTATGCAGGGGCTTCATCGATCGCCCCGAAAGGGGTTCTCGGTGGAGTTCGCCGAGCACCGGCAGTACCAGCCGGGCGACGACCTGCGGTTCATCGACTGGAAGGTTCTGGCTCGCAGTGATCGCTGGATGATGAAGCTGAACACGGAGGACACGAACCTCCGCGCGACCATCGTACTGGATGTCAGCAAGTCGATGCACTGGACCGGTGCGCCGGGCCGGCTGACCAAGGCCGCGTATGCCGAACGTCTGGCGGCCACGATCGCGCTCATCCTGCTGCGCCAGCGAGACGCAGTGGGACTGATCCGGTTCGACGATCAGGTTCGCAGCGTGATTCCGCCGCGTTCGCGCAGTGTGCACTGGCATCGCATCGTGAAAGCGCTGGATGATCCCGGCGCCGGGCTGGCGAGCGATGCGCCCGGCGGCCTGATGCGGGCGGCATCGATGGTCGGGCGCGCCGGAATGGTGCTGCTGATTTCCGACCTCTTGATGGATCCGGTCGAAGTCGCCGACACCCTCAAGGGACTGGCGTCTGCGGGGCACCATTTGACGGTGTTGCATATCATGGATCCGGCCGAACGCGACCTCGCCGTGGGCGCAATCGAGGCCGAGTTCAAGGACCCCGAATCGGGGCAGAAGCTGGCTGCCACGGTCGCCGATGTTCGCGAGGCGTACCGGACGGCCGTGGTGGAAAGTGTTGATGAGTGGCGGCAGCATCTGTCCGGCGCCGCCGCAAGTCACGAGGTGGTGCTCACCGACCATCCGTTTGGCATGCCGCTGCGCCGTGCGTTCATGAACCGGCAGATCCTGCCGTGAGTTTCCTCGCGCCGATGGCGCTCCTGCTCGCGGGGGCGATTGCGGTTCCGCTCGTCCTGCACTTGTTGCGTCGCAAGACCGGCGAGGCGGTCGAGTTCCCGGCACTCCGCTACCTGCTCCGCGCGCAACGCGAGTTCTCGCGCACGCTGAAGCTTCGCAACATGCTGCTGATGTTGTTGCGCATCGCTGCCGTGTTGGCGCTCGCCTTCGCGGCCGCCCGACCGGTGGGGCGGATGGTCGGCGGTGGGCATCCACCCACGGCGCTCGCGCTCGTGCTGGACAATTCGCTGTCCACTTCAGCCGTGGTGAACGGCGAGTCGGTGTTGGCACGCCTGAAGAACGCGGCCCGCGACGCGCTGGCGCGCGCGTCGGCCGGTGACCGCGCGTGGCTGGTGACGGCCGACGGCCGCGTGGTTGGCGGCGACATGAACGCCATACGTGATGCGGTGGACCGGATTGAACCGTTTGGTGGCGCGGGTGATATCGCAGGAGCCATCGCGCGCGCGGCGCAGCTGGTGCAGTCCTCGGGGATTCCTGCCAGACAGCTCGCAATCCTCACCGATGGTCAGGCATCGACGTGGTCCGAAGTCGCCGCGCTCGACGGAATCAGTGTGACCGTGTTTGCCCCCGCGGTTGCTCCACCGCGCAATCGCGCGGTCGTCCGGGCCGTGCCCGAGCCGCCGCACTGGACCCCGCGCGGCGTGATCCGCGCCACCACAAGCGCTACGGATTCGGTCACGTTTCGCGTGATGCTCGGCGGCAAGGCGACTGCGCGCGGAACGGCGGCGCCGGGGGCCGAAGTCTCGGTGCGGCTGCAGCCCACGGAGCGCGGCTGGATCGCCGGGTCGGTTGAATTGGAGCCGGATGAAATGCGGGGCGATGACACGCGGTGGTTTGCCGCGCACATCGGCGCAGCACCGGCGGTGGTGGCCGATCCAGGTGCGGGAGCGTTCGCGCGCACGGCGATCGATGCGCTGGTGCAGGAAGGACGGGTGACGCGCGGATCCGATGTGGTGATCGCCGGTGCCGAAGCCGCGCGGCGACCGGCAGTGCTGTTTGCGCCGTCCGATCCCGTGCAACTGGGCGCGGCGAATCGGGCGCTGCAGCGGGCTGGCGTGCCGTGGCGGTTCGGAAGCGCCCGCATTGGGCCGGCTCCGGTACGAGGATCCGGGCTCGATGGCGTGAGTGCGTTGCGCTGGTATGCAATCGAAGCGGTCCCGGGCAGTGCCGATGCGGCGGTGGACACGCTGGCGCGCGCTGGGGGTGACGCGTGGGCGGTTGCCGGTGACGGGTACGTGCTCGTGGCGTCGCCGCTGACTCCCGAGGGAACGGACCTGCCGATTCGGGCAGCGTGGGTGCCTTGGCTTGGCGCCGCGATTTCGGATCGTCTGGGCGGCGATGCGGGTGCTGTGACCGAGGCCGCGCCGGGGACGGTTGTCGCTCGTCCGTCCTGGTCGCGCGAGTTGGAATGGCCAGATGGTACGATGCACGCCGTCACCGATGCGCGCATGCGTGCGCCGACGCGCCCGGGCGTCTATTTCTGGCGGCGCGGAACTGCGCGCGGAGGCGCACTGGTCGTGAACGCCGAGGTGGCCGAAAGCGACCTGGCGCGGGCGACAGTGGCGTCTATGCAGGCCCGCCTCGCGGGCAGCGACGTCGCGGTGTTCGGCGACGCCGGGAGCTGGACGCCAAGTGTGTTCGCTGTGACGGGACGCCGTGCGCTTGAGGGAACGCTCCTGATCGTCGCGCTGGGATGCCTCGCTGCGGAGGCTTTTGTCACACGCGCCGTGCCTGAGGGCACCGAGGAAACCGACTAGATGGCGCTGCCCGCGCTCCTCGATCGGATCGCGGCCCTTCCGGCATTCACCCGACTCGCCAACTCACTCCCGGCTCGCGCCGGGCTGATTCGTGCGTCGGGTCTCCCGGGCTCGTCGGATGCGGTCCTCGTCGCGGCGCTGGCGGCGCGGCAATCCACCCGGCTCATCGTCGTCGTTGCCGACCACTTGTCCGAGGCGGAACGCTGGCTCGCCGACCTGCAGTCGGTTCAGGGCGGCGACGGCGTGGCGCTCTACCCGCCGCGCGAGGGTTTCGGTGAGGTGGAGCCGCATGCGGAAATTGCCGGCGAGCGTGTGGAGACGCTCTCCAGACTGGCCAGTGGCGGCGTACGGATTCTCGTTACGACGGCGCGCGCGACCATGGAGCGCACGCGCCTGCCTGCGGCGCTCGCTGGCGCACGACTGGAACTGCGTCGCGGCGAGGCACGGCGGATCAGCGATCTCGCGGCCCACCTGGATCGCGTCGGTTTCGAGCGAGTTGGGCTCGTCGAGGATGTAGCGCAATACGCCGTGCGCGGCGGCATTGTGGATATCTACAGCTTCGGCATGACGGAGCCGGTGCGCCTCGAGTTCTGGGGAGACGACCTCAGCGAGATTCGCGCCTTCGACCTGTTGACTCAGCGGTCCACGGGGCAGCTGGAGCGGGCCGCTGTGCTTCCTGTTGAGTCGGTCGCTGCCCTCCAGGGCGAAGAAGACTTTCGGACTACGCTTCCCGAACTCTGGCCGCCCGAAACGCTGGTGGTGCGCGCGGCCGGGACGCACGTTCGGCCGGAGCTGGCGCGAACCTGGGACGAGGCGTTGCATCATGCCGAGCTGGCGCGGCGGCGCGGCGAAGATGTCGTGACGCGCGACACGATGTTCGCAGAGCCGGCGCAGACGATGGCCAAGCTCAACGCGTTTCCGTCGCTCCAGCTGATTCCGGTCGGTGTATTTGCCGAAGACGCCGTCCTGGAAACACCGAACGACGCGGAAACAGTGGTGTTCCCGCTTCGCGCACCGGAGGCGATAGACCGCGACATGTCGCGCCTTAGTGCCCTGGTGCGCGACGGGATGACGACCATCGTCCTCTGTGACAACGCCGGTCAGGCTGAGCGGCTCGAGGAGCTATTGGCCTCCGGCGCCGGCGCGTCACCGGCCGGGATCGTGGTCGGCGTTCTTGGTGGCGGGTTTGTCGTGCCCCCGGGGGGCGACGACCGGTCCACCGGCCTGCGCGTGCTCACCGACCACCAGATCTTTCGCCGAGAGCGGCGACTGCGGCGCTCGCGGAAGTACTCGGCGGGCACCGCGCTCGAAACCGTCACCGCGCTCCACGCCGGGGACTACGTCGTGCACCTGGAGCATGGCGTCGGCATTTATCGTGGGTTGAACACGATCTACTCCGGCGAGTCGACGCTCGAAGCGATCGTCATCGAGTACGAGGGCGGCGACCGGCTGAACGTCCCGCTCTACCGGCTTGACCAGATTGAGCGCTACCGGGCAGCCGGCGACGTCTCGCCCGACGCACCGGCTCCACGGCTTCACAAGCTGGGCGGCAAGCGCTGGACGGCGCAGCGCGATCACACCCGCAGCGCGATTCAGGAGATGACGGTCGAGCTTCTGGACCTGTACGCGCGGCGCAAGCTCGCGAGTCGCCCGCCGCACGTGCCGGACGGCGCCTGGCAGCGGCAGCTGGAATCGAGCTTCCTCTTCGAGGACACGCCCGATCAGGTGAAGGCCACAACCGACGTGAAGCGCGACATGGAAGGGCCGCGCCCCATGGACCGCCTGTTGGTGGGGGATGTGGGCTATGGCAAGACGGAGATCGCCGTGCGCGCGGCCTTCAAGGCGCTTCAGGGACAGCGTCAGGTGGCGGTGCTCGTCCCGACGACCGTGCTCGCCGAGCAACACCGGCGCACCTTTGGCGAACGGTTCGCCGATTTTCCTGTTCGCGTCGGCGTCCTGAGTCGTTTTGCCGGGCCCAAGGAGCAGGCCCGGGTGATGGCCGAGCTGAAGGCCGGCACGCTCGATGTGATCATCGGGACGCACCGCCTGCTTTCCACCGACGTTGAGTTCAAGGCGCTCGGCCTGATTGTCGTAGACGAAGAGCACCGTTTTGGCGTGAAGCACAAGGAGCGGCTCAAGCAGCTGCGCCTGGAGACGGACGTGCTGACCCTGACCGCCACGCCGATTCCGCGCACGCTGCATCTCTCGCTGGCGGGGCTGCGCGACATGACGCTGATGCAGACGCCGCCCCGGGATCGTTCTCCGGTGCTCACGTTCGTGGAGCCCTGGGACGATGGCCTGATTGAGGAGGGTATTGCGCGGGAGCTTGATCGCGGGGGGCAGGTCTTCTTTGTACACAACCGGATCGAGACCATTCTTGGCGTCGCCGACCACATCAAGCGCATCGTGCCCCGCGCGCGGGTGGCAGTCGGGCACGGCCAGTTGCACGAACGCGCACTCGAGAAGGTGATGACGCAGTTCGTGAACGGCGAGGTGGACGTGCTCGTATCCACGCTGATTGTCGAAAGCGGTCTCGACGTGCCGAATGCCAACACGATGTTCGTGAGCCGGGCGGACTATCTCGGGCTCGCGCAGCTGTATCAGCTGCGTGGTCGCGTGGGCCGTTCACATCGGCGCGCATACTGCTACCTGCTCGTTCCCGACAACCTGGATGAGAACGCAGAACGTCGTCTTAAGGTGCTGGAGCACCACACCGAGCTCGGAGCCGGATATCGGATAGCGCTCAAGGACATGGAGATGCGTGGCGCGGGCAACATGCTGGGCCCCGAACAGTCGGGGTTTGTGCACGCCGTGGGGTTTGACCTCTATCTGAGGATGCTCGACGAGACGGTGCGCCGGGTCATGCGCGGCGATGATGCTCCCCCGCCGCAGCCCGCCGACGTGACCCTGGACACGCCGGCCTACCTCCCCGACACGTTCATTGAGAGTGCGGCGGCCAAGCTGGACGTCTATCGGCGCCTGACGCATCAGGCCGAGCCAGCGGAGATCGCAGCCGTACGCGCGGAAGTGCGCGACCGGTTTGGCGCCTTGCCTCCGGAGGCCGAGCGGTATTTCGCGCTGGCCGAACTCCGGCAGCTCGGGGCCCCGCTGGGGATCGAGTCGATCCTGGTGCGCGCCGACGAAGCCCGTGTTAACTTCCGCCCCGATGCGCTGCCGCGCCTGAAGCCTCTGTCGGCCGCCTTTCGGGAGGTCCAGTTTCAGGTGGACGTGCGGCGGGTTCAGCCCCTGTCGCTGAAGCTGACCCGGCTGGGTGGCTCGGCAATCCTCGACGGGCTGCTGCACGCGCTTCGAACCATTGCGACCGCCTGACGGTACAAAGACCGGGGGTGGTCGCGCTGCGCCCGTTCTCTCGTTGTACCGCACCACCCGTTCTTACCACATAACCCCCCGTTCAATGCTCCGCCGCTTCGCCGTATTTGCGCTGATCGCACTGGCCATCGCCGGGTGCGCCGACCTCAAGGCCGCCCTGACGAGCCATGTCGACGTCGCTGCCCGCGCGGGCTCGCACGAGCTCTCGTCCACCCAGCTGGCCGAGATGATGAACTCGGCGAACATGCCGCCGCAGAAGGAACTGGCGCTGGCCGTTGCCAGCCTCTGGGTGAACTACCAACTCCTCGCGCAGGCCGCGGGGCGCGGGGATACCCTCGGCGACGCGAAAACCGCGGACGACGCGATGTGGGCGCAGGTGGCCCAGCGCAAGCTTCAACGGGTGCTCACCGAGCAGATGAAGGGCGCCGCGGCACCTACCGCTGGTGACCTTGAGAAAGCGTATGAGGCGGGAGAACTGCTCGTGGTTCGGCATATCCTGCTGATGGCCGACAAGAACTCGCTCAAGCCCAACCAGATCGATTCCGTACGCCGCATCGCGGACAACATCCGCAAACAGGCCACGCCGGCGAACTTCGTTTCGCTCGTCACGCGTCACAGCGCCGACCCGGGCTCCAAGGATGCCGGTGGTGAGTATCTCTGGCCAACTCCGCAGATTCCGCAGATGGTGCCGGAGTTTGAGCAGATGAGCCGGACGATGAAGCCGGGCACAATCTCGGATCCGGTCCAGACCCAGTTCGGCTTCCACATCATCTACCGCGAGACGTACGCCGAGGCACGGGCCAAGTTCGACTCTGCGTACGCCGGGGCATCGCGGCAGAAGGCAGAAAGCGTCTGGGTGAGCGGCATCGAAAAGGACGCGAACGTGAAGGTGAAGGCAGAAGCGGCGGCGCTGGTCAAGCAGATCGCGGAAAACGTCGACATGTATCGCGACAACCGAACGGTGCTGGCGACGTCGAGCAAGGTGGATCTCCGTGCTGCCCGTGTGGCGCATTGGATCGCGGCGTTCCCGCCGCAGATGCGGATTCGTCAGCAGCTGGGTCAGCTTCCTGATTCGACGATCGGCGATTTCCTCAAGAGCCTGATCCGCAACGAACTGCTCCTCCGCGCGGCGGACGATGCCAGGATTGCGCTCGAAACGTCCGAGATTGAGCAGATCCGCGGGGCGTTCCGTGGCTCGGTGATGAATACGATGGGCGGCCTTGGCATTCTGCCGGCACAGCTGGCCGACAGCGTGAAGGGCGGTCGCGATCGCAACACTGTGGCTACGGCGACGGTGAATGCCTATTTCGAAAAGCTGCTCAAGAACGAGGCGCAGTTCATCGACGTGTCGGAGCCGCTGACCATCGCGCTGCGTCAGAAGTTCGAGGGTTCAGTGGCCCAGTCAGGCATTGATCGGGCGGTCACGCTGGCCACCGAGCTCAAGGCGAAGGCCGATTCGACGGCCGCCGCAGCGGTGCCGCCCTCGGCGGTCCCGATGCCGGGTGCTGCAGCGCCGCCGAGTCCCGCACCGACCGAACCGCCGCCGGCCGCGAAGAAGCAGCCTTAATCGTGCGCAACGTCTCGGGCCGACTCGCCGCTGGATTCAGCACCGCTGCTTTCGCGGCGGCGCTGGTTGCCGCGCCCGCTGACGCGCAGGGCGCGGATCCAGCCCGTCCGCAGACCCTGGACCGGGTGGTTGCCGTCGTGGGGAACCGGCCGATTCTCCTGAGCGATGCCATGGAAGAGGTGAATGCGCGGCGCGCGCAGGGCGAACCGATGCCCTCCGACTCCGCCGGGCAGGCCGCGATGCTCCGCCGCATTGTCAATGAACTCATCGACAACGAGGTCGTGATCACGGCGGCGCGACAGTACAAGGCCGATGTCACCGATGAAGACGTCGCCAAGCAAGTCGACGATCGGTTCAACGATGCGCGTAAGCGGTTCACGGCCGAAGCCGAGTTTCGCGAAGCGCTGCGGCGAGAAGGGTTCGGCACGCCCGAGGACTACCGCCGCACCGTTCGCGAGCAGGCCAAGCGATACAAGCTGCAGCAGATGGGCTACGACTCGCTCAAGGCACACGGTCGGCTTTCCGCGCCGGTGCAGGTGACTGAGGCCGAGGTCACTGCGGCGTTCGAAGCGGCCAAGGGACGCCTGCCGAAACGCCCGGCGACCGTGTCGTTTCGCCAGATCGTCATTGCGCCGCATGCGTCGATGGAAGCGCGCGCCAAGGCACGCGCAAAGGCGGAGTCGCTCGTCGTCGAGATTCTGGCCGGCGCCGATTTTTCCGCGGTGGCCAAGCGCGAGTCCATGGACCCGGCATCACGCGAACTCGGTGGCGACCTCGGGTGGGCGCGGCGCGGCAGCGGATTCGTACCCGAGTTCGAGCGCGCGATCTTCGATCCGCGGCTGACTCAGGGGTCTATCGCCCCCTTGGTCGAGACGAGCTTCGGGTTTCACATCATCCGCATTGACCGTGTGCAACCAGCGGAAGTGAAGTCGCGCCACATTCTGATCACACCGCCGATCGACAGTGCCGACGTTGCGCGCGCGCGCACACTCGCCGATTCGGTGCTCCGCGTGTGGGCGGCGGGCACGCCATTTGATTCGCTGTCATCGCGGTTTCACGACCCGGCCGAAGAACGAAGCGTGCCTGACGGATTTCCCGTGGACTCGCTTCCGGATTTCTACAAGGCGGCCATGGACGGGGTGCCGGCAAGGGGCTTTTCCAAGCCGTTCGACATTCCTGATCCGCGCTCGGGCCACCCGAAGATCGGCCTGATCCAGGTGACCGAACGCGCTGAGGGCGGCGATTTCACCGTCGCAGATTACAAGGACCGGATTCGGGGCCAACTCACGCAGGAAAAGCAGATTCGTCGGATGCTCGACCAGCTGCGCCGTGAGCAGTATGTGCGCCTGCTTCTCGATCCCCCGGCGAAGGACGCGGCCAAAACGGTCGTCCCCTAACGGCACCCAGGACATGGCTGAGCGCGCGCGCCTCGCCATCACGCTGGGTGACCCACGCGGTATTGGCCCTGAAGTCATACGGCAGGCGCTCGCGGATGCGCGCGTTCGGGACGCTGTTGAGGCGACCATCGTGGGGCCGGCTGGCGCCGAGACCAAGGTCGACCTCAGTGTGGGCACCTGGGCTCGCGGCGGACCATCCGCCGAGGCCGGACGCTTGTCCGGGCTCGCCATCGAACGGGCGGTCCGGCTTGCACGATCGGGCGCGGTGTCGGGTGTCGTGACCGGACCCATCGACAAGCAGGCGCTTCACGCGGGAGGCTACGACTATCCGGGCCACACCGAGATGCTGGCGGCGCTCTCTGGCTCACGCACGGCAATGATGCTGACATCGGAGAAGCTCCGCGTGGTGCTGGCCACGACGCACATCGCGCTGCGTGATGTGCCTGCGGCCGTGACAACGGAGTCGATCGCCGCGGTGGCTGCGACGACGATCCAGGGGCTGCGTGACTGGTTTGGCATTGGAGCGCCCCGGGTGGCACTCTGCGGCTTGAATCCGCACCTGGGCGACGGCGGCCGCTTTGGCGACGAGGACACGCAGGTACTCGGACCGGCGGCGCGAGCGGCAGGAATCGCCGGGCCTTTCAGTGCCGACACCGTGTTTGTTCGCGCGATGCGCGGCGAGTTCGACGCCGTGATCGCGCCGTACCACGATGTGGGGATGACGGCGATCAAGGTCGCGAGTTTTGGCAACGCGGTGAATGTGACGCTCGGCCTGCCGTTTCCGCGGACCAGCCCAGACCACGGCACCGCGATCGACATCGCGGGGAAGGGAATCGCGCGGGCGGATTCCATGATCGAGGCGATACTGCTTTGCGCCAGGATCTCAAAAACAACGGCGGGTTCACGGCTTACGGTTGACGGCAATCGGTAAACGGACTGCAAACCGTCTACCGTAAGTCGTCAACTGTTCACTCGCTTTTGGTGTTCCGCTCGAGCGCCAGCGTTTCTACGCGTCGCCCGACCATCCCCCGCACAATCCATGTTGCGCCGCCGCCTTCGGCCCGGTCGCCGGGAATGGGGAGTCGGCCGATCACGCCAAAGACGTACCCACCGATCGTCGTGTAGTCGTCATCGGGCACCATCAGGCCGAATCGCGCGTTGATGTCGCCGATCGACGTGGAGCCCGCGACCAGTAGTTCGCCGGGCGCCGCGCGCGGCACTCCAAGTTCGGTCGTTTCGTCGAACTCATCGCGGATGTCGCCGACGAGCTCTTCGAGCAGGTCCTCCATGGTCACGAGGCCGGCGGTGCCGCCAAACTCGTCGAGGACAATGGCCAGGTGTTCCTTCATCCGCTTGAAGTCAGAGAGC
>JARIET010000045.1 GCA_031127185.1 Gemmatimonadota bacterium
CTGTTCACGCGCGGCATTCAGCGCAGGCGATGCCTCCGCCATGCGCGGTTCGAGCGCTCCGGCACGCGCAAAGACTTCGAGCGCCGCGTCAATCGGCGCGCCCCATCCCGTGTAGGTGCGATTGCCGAACGCGATGATGCCGACGCCGTAGTCGGGAAGCCAGCGCATCTGCGAACCGAACCCTGGCAGTCCTCCGCTGTGCGCGACGATATGCGCAAACAGACAGTTCGTCGACACGCGGAGTCCGTAGGCGTATCCGCCGGCGTTCAATCGAAAATTTCCCGCCGCATCGCGCCCTGCGGTTGTTGGTGCGGGGCGCCAGACCTGCTGCATCTCGCGCAACGATGACCGCTTCACCGGGCCGGTCTCAGCACCGTCGCGGGGCGGCCATGCGCCGAGAAATGCCGATACCCAGGTGCTGAGGTCGCTGATCGACGTCAGCATCCCGCCCATCGCGCCGAACGATCCGTCGGGAAGTTGCGGCTCCTCCTTCCAGCGCTCGTCCTCCCAGCGATACCCGTGCGCGAGCCGGGCCGGTGTCACCGCCGTCGGCGAATAGGTCGTCGAGCGCATGCCGAGGGGGCGGAGAATGGTCGCCGTGATGTACTCGTTGTATGGCATTCCCGATGCGCGCGTCACGATGCGGCCGAGGATCGCGAATCCATAGTTGGAATACTCGTACGCGACGCCTGGGGTGTTCGAAAAGGGAATACCGCTCGCGATCATCCGCGTGAGTTCGGCTTCGCTCCGCGCCAGCTGCTGGTCGCCCCACGGATTGTCTTCCGGGAATCCTTCGGCGTGCGACAGGAGGTGCCGAATCGTGATGCGTGGTGAGTCCGTGGTCGGGTACTTCAGGGATTTCATCTCTGGCACGTACTTCTCGGCTGGGTCATCCAGCGAGAGCTTGCCGTCGTCGCGGAGCTTCACGATCGCCATCGCCGTGAAGCTCTTGGTCATCGAAGCGATGCGGAAGACGGTGTTCGAGTCCACTGGCGACTTGGTCTCGACGTGGCGGAATCCGGTCACCCCAATGTGCATCACCTTGCCGTCAACGACCACACCCCACGCTGCGCCGGGAATGTGCTGTTGCTCGGTGAAGCGCCGCATGATGCTGTCCACGGCCGGCATTGCGGCGCGCAACTTGACGAGGCGAGCGGGATCGGAGAAACCCACGTTTTGGGCGCTGGCGCCCTGCGCCAGACAGATAAGAGTCGCGACAGGAATGAGTCTCATGACGCCTTCGCAGAATAGGTGGGGGTGTGTCATTGTGGACCGCGCGATGCCGATCTAACGGTCTGCCCTGGGGTAGCACTTGGCAAGTTAAGTACCGATGACGGACCCATGAACTCTTGGTGAGTGGTCTGGCGGGACCTGGCATCGGTCGCAACCGTTTGCGTGTGGCCTGCATCTAATGCTGCAGTCATCCCTCCGCCATCGATCCCGGAAATATGCGACGCATCGTTCGCGCACTGACGCTAGCGCTCCTTCTTGTTGTGGGGTCTGCCCGCGTGCTTGCTGCACAAGCGGGTGCTGTGCCGCCCGACACGTCGAACTCAGACGCCGTTCGCGTGTTCATCGACTGCCAGAACGCCAACTGCGATCGGCAGTTCTTTATCGACCAGATGAAGTGGGTCAACTTTGTACGCGATCGCGTCGTGGCCGACGTGACGTTGCTCGTCACCTCGCTGCGCACCGGCTCGGGCGGTTCTGAGTACACCATTGCCGCGATTGGCGGTGAGAAGTATCGGGGTCGCGTGGACACAGTTCTGGTGTACAACCAGCCGAACGATGCCGAAGATGTGGTCCGCCGCCGATTGATGCGGACGTTTGCGCTCGTGCTTGGGCCGTACGCGGCAAAGACCTCGGCAGCACAGCGCCTGACGCTCTCGTACGCCGCGCCAACCGGGCCGTCGGCAGCTGCGCAGACGATCAAGGATCCGTGGAACTTCTGGATCTACCGCGTGTCGGCCAACGGGTTTGGCAGCGGAGAGAAGAGCCAGAGTTTTGGGAATATGTTCCTCAGCGCCAGCGCCAACCGGGTGACGGCGGCCTGGAAGATTAACCTCGGATCGAACATCAGCTACGACCAGAGCGAGTTCGACATCGGTGATGGCGAGATATTCAAGAAAATTCAGCGCGACTTCGGCACCAACGTCCTGATGGTCAAGAGTCTTGGCGACCACTGGTCGGCGGGAATGACGGCGAACGCACAACACTCGGATTTCTCCAACTACGATGTCAACCTGCGCGTGCAGCCGGCCCTCGAGTGGAATTTCTTCCCGTACAAGGATTTCACCCGCCGACAACTAACTGCGTTCTATACGCTGGGCATGCAATCGGTGCGGTATCAGGACACAACGATTTACAACAAGCTCAAGGAAACGCACCCGCAGCACTCGCTTAACGTGGCGTGGAACGCTCGCCAGACGTGGGGGTCCGTCAATGTGAGCCTGTTCGGATCACAATACCTCCACAACACCTCGTACAATGGCTATGGTGTCAGCGGGTTCACTGACCTGCGCCTGACAAAGGGGCTGTCGATCAACATCGGCGGCAACTACTCGCGGGTGAATGATCAACTCTACCTGCGGAAGGGCACGCTCACTCCGACGCAGGTGGTGGCACGGCAAGAGGCGTTGGCCACCAACTACCGGTACTTCGTGAACTTCGGAATCAGCTATACGTTCGGCTCGATCTTCAACAACGTCGTCAACCCGCGGTTCAACTCGTCACGCGGCGGCGGCGGAGGGTTCACGATCAGCTTCTAGCGCGGGTACAACTCGTGGGTGCAGTGCGCGGCTAGGGTCGGCTCGGCGTGATGTCCACCTTGATGTTCCGCCACTTCCCCTGATTGAACCGCACCACGCTCAAGACGCAACGCGTGGCGTGCCCCGCGAGAATCGCGAGCCAGATGTGAATCGGCTCGAGCGTGGTGAAGCGGCTCACCGTGAAGCAGATGCCGAGCGGCACGATGATCTGTGAGACGATCGAGATGTAGAGCGGACTCTTCGTATCACCGGTGCCTTGCAGGCCGCCGGTGTAGGTGAGCGCCAGCGTGATGAACAATCCGGAGAGTGCAAGCACACGCAGCAACTCCGTGCCGATTTCCAGCACGAGCGGCTCGTTCATGCCGAACAATCCCAGCAGTTGCCGCGGAATTAGCAGGAAGAGGGCGCCAATGATGGCCGCCCAAATGAGGCCGTACCGTGCAGCCGTGTGCACAGCTTCCACGGCCCGATCCGGCTTGCCGGCGCCGAGGTTCTGGCCGGCGATCGCGGCGGCAGCGCCAAGCAGCGCCTGTGATGTCCACGTGATGAACGAAAACAGCTCCGTGTAGCCCACCGCATACGTCGCCTGCGCCTCAGCGCCGTTCCGCGTGGAGCCGATGTATCCGAGCAGGAGCACGCCGCCCACGTTCATCGCAATGCCCTGAATACCGGTGGGCAGGCCGAACTTGAAGAGCGACTTGATGATCGCCCAATCCGGGGAAAATCCGTGGTGCTTGGGAAATGACACCACCCAACCACCACGCATCAGCTTGTACAGCGAATAGACGCCCACGATCCCGAACGCCACCGAGGTACCGATCGCTGCGCCCTTCGTGCCCATGGCCGGAATCGGTCCCAGACCGCGAATCAGGATGACGTTGAAGATGACGTTCAGGATGGTGGTCGCAATGCCGAGCACCATGGGGGTCCGCGCGTCGCCTGCCGACCGGAGCGCCCCGCCGAGCATGAAAAAAATCATCATGCCGCTGCTGGAGAGGAACATGATGCGCAGGAACGGCAGCGCTTCGGCCTGAACGGCCGGCGCGGCATTCACGAGCGTCAGCAGCCAGGGCGCGAGAAAATAGCCGACCGGTGCCAGCACACCCAGAGACAGGAAGACGGCCGTCAGGAACGCCTGATAGACCGTGCGGTCCACCTTGTCGTGATCGTTCGCCCCTGCAAAGCGCGCCACCAACACGCTCATGCCGGTGAAGAGCGACGCGATGAAGACGATGACAATCAGGAAGATCTGCCACGCCACGCCAATACCGGCGTTACCGGCGAAGCCGACAAAGTTGCCCACCAGCGCGTGGTCGATCACGCCCTGGAGTCCGCCGAGCATGTTGGCGACTATGGTCGGCCACGCCATCTTGGTGACCGCCGCGCTGAGGTTGCCCTCAACAATCGATCGGTCGTACTGCTTTGCGGGCTTTTTCCCGTCTTGCGTGGCGGCTGCCGGTACGGACATTCGTCAAATGTAGGGGTGAACCCGGGGGCCGGTGAGTGGCAGAACACCCTGATTCGTGGCCTTGCAACCCCTTCGTGCGTCTATAGTTGACTCCCGGCTCCTCAACGAACCCGCAGGGCGACGGCCCAGCGGGTAAATTTCAGGGCTCTATGGCCGACCTGCAGCATCCCGTGACCTCTGTTTTCAACGACGCGTACATCGCGGAGACGTACGAGCTGTGGCTCCGCGATCCGTCGTCCGTTGAGGAATCGTGGCGGCAGTTCTTTGCCCTGGCACAGCGGTACGGTGGCGGTACATCTGCGGCCGCCGCACCCGGCGGCTGGGCCACGGCGCCCGTAGTTGCTCGTCCCCCCGCGTCCCCCCACGTCCCGTCGGTTCCCGCAGTTGAACACGTCCCGTCGGTCCCCGCAGTTCCCCCGGTTCCCTCCGTTCCGGCAACGGATCAGGATTTCGCCCGACGGGTCGTCGGAATAAGCCGCTATCTCAATTCGATCCGCCGGTACGGCTACCTCGCCGTCCAGCTCGACCCGCTCGGCTCGCCGCCCCCAGGCGCCGCCGAGCTTACGCTCGAGTATTACGGTATCGTCGACGCCGATCTCGACCTCGTCTCCGGCGACGCGCTCGGTTTTCCGCACCTCAAGACCGCGCGCGACGTGGCCGAGCGCCTCAAGTACCGCTACACGCGCAACATCGCCGTGGAGTTCGTGCACTGCGGCACCGACGAAGAACGCCAGTGGTTCCGGCAGCTCTTCACGGCGGAACAACTCACGCGGCCGCTCTCACCCGATGAAAAGCGCGAGCTCCTCACGCGACTGAGTCAGGTGGAAGGCCTCGAGAAGTTCCTGGGCCGTGCATTCGTGGGCTACAAGCGATTCTCCATCGAGGGCACCGACGCCCTCGTGCCGATGCTCGACGAGGCGATCGATCGCGCGGCTGCATCGGGTGCGCGGCACGTCGCGGTCTCCATGGCGCACCGGGGCCGGCTCAACGTGCTGACGCACGTGATGGGCAAGCCTTTCGCGCAACTCTTCGCCGAGTTCAGCGGCCGCCACGATCATCTCGGCGGCGCTGCGACTGGTGACGTGAAGTACCACCTCGGCTTCGAAAACAATCTCTCGTCCGTGCACGGACGGCCGTTCCACGTGTCGCTGGTGCCGAACCCGAGTCACCTCGAGGTAGTGAATCCTGTGCTGCAGGGGATGGCGCGCGCGAAGCAGCGGCACACGGGCGACCCGTATGAGCGCGACGAGTTTTCCGTGCTGCCCATTTGCATTCACGGCGACGCGGCGTTCCCCGGCGAAGGGATTGTCGCCGAGACGTTCAACCTTGCGCACCTGCGCGGGTACACGGTCGGCGGCACGCTGCACATCATTGTCAACAATCAGGTCGGGTTCACCACCGATCCCTCGGACTCGCGGTCCACGCGATTCGCGAGCGATTTGGCGAAGGGCTTTGAGATGCCCGTCATCCACGTGAACGCGGATGACCCGGAAGCCTGCCTCATCGCGATGCGGATCGCGGTCGCATATCGCACCACATTCGGCCGCGATTTCCTGGTGGACCTTGTGGGCTATCGGCGGCACGGGCACAACGAGGGCGATGAGCCCGCGTACACACAGCCGCTGCTCTACGACAAGATTCGCGCGCATCCCACGGTGCGGCAGGTACTGGGCAAGCGATTGGTTGAGGAAGGCCTCGCCACGCAGCTCGATGTGGACGCAGAGGAAAAGAAGGTCGCCGCCGAGCTGCAACGCATCTTCGACGCAATCAAGGACGCGCCGGCTTCGCACGATGCGCATGCGGAGCAGATGGAAGAGCCTTTCCAGCCGCCGGTGACATCGGTCCCGAAGGACCTGCTGCTCACGGTCAATGAAGCGCTGCTCACCTGGCCGGAGACATTCACGCCGCATCCACGGCTTGCCAAGCAACTCGAGCGCCGTCGCGACGTGATGGACGCGGTGGGTGGCATCGACTGGGGCCACGCCGAGTCGCTCGCGTTTGCGAGCATCCTGGCCGATGGCATCAGTGTGCGGATCACCGGGCAGGACGCGGAGCGCGGGACGTTTTCGCATCGCCATTCGGTGCTGCGCGATGTGAAGACCGGCCAGAGCTGGACGCCGCTGCAGAACATTTCCGGCATGGCGAGCGCTTTTGAGGTGTTCAATTCGCCGCTCAGCGAGACCGCGGTGATGGGCTTTGAATACGGCTTCAGTGTGGCATCGCCCGAGACGCTGACCCTATGGGAAGCGCAGTTCGGCGATTTCGTGAACGTGGCGCAGCCGATCATCGATCAGTTCCTTGTGGCTGACCGTGCCAAGTGGGGTCAGGATTCCGGGCTCGTGCTGTTGCTGCCCCACGGCTATGAAGGGCAGGGACCTGAGCATTCGAGCGCGCGACTCGAGCGGTTTCTCCAGGCTGCCGCCGAGGGGAACATGCGGATCGCGTACCCCAGCACGCCGGCGCAGTACTTCCATATCCTGCGGCGGCAGGCGTTGGTGAAGGCGCGACGACCGTTGATCCTGATGCAGCCCAAGTCGCTGTTGCGTCTGCAGCAGGCGATGTGCCGGCTCACCGACCTTTCCGAAGGCGCCTTCCATCCGGTGATCGACGATCCCGATGGGCCGTCCAAGCGCGAGCGCGTGACGCGGCTCGTGCTCTGCACGGGCAAGGTGTATTACGATCTGGCGGCAAAGGAAATTCCGGCCGAAGTGGCGGTGGTTCGTGTGGAGGAGCTCTATCCCTGGCCGCACGCTGATCTCACCTGGCTGCTCGACGGCTACACGTCACTCCGCGATGTGGTCTGGTGCCAGGAGGAGCCCAAGAATCAGGGTGCCTGGACCTGGGTGGCACCGCGGCTGCGTGGCACCGTGGGCAACGCGGTCTCGATTCGCTACGTGGGGCGCCCGGAGCGGGCGAGCCCAGCCGAAGGCTATACAAGCGATCACACGGCTGAGCAGACGCGAATTGTGGAGGAAGCGTTAAGCACAACGCCGAGCGCGCCAGGACGGAGACGGTCGAGTGGGGTGTTGCACATCGTGTAGGGACGGACGCGCACAAGGTCGGCGCGACCGTTATCCGAGCGGCGCCGCCCCAAAGTTCACAGAGAAGCGCCGGCACCATATCGACACCGCCCGATATTGGCGCAGGTCAACGTCGACAGGCAGGATGTAGTTCTGGTCGCCCACGTTTCCCTTGAGTTCACCAAGGTCCACGAAGCCATCGCGATCAGCGGCGCTGTTGTCGTTCACGTCGGCCGCGCCAACAAGGTAGACGCGCACGTCGGGGCCGTTCGACGTCGCGAACCCACTGAGCCGCAGCATGCGCCGCCCGTCTGCCATCTGATAGATGGTCGCGCGGCCGCTGGTTTGATGCGCGTTGGAATGGAAGTCGCCACTCACGAGGACCGCGGCACTCGCCGCCGCCGCCGGAGGCGCTTCGCTGACCTCGCGATCGATAAAAAGGCGCTCGGGGCGAAACAGGTACCAGCCGACCACTGCTGCCACCCCCGCAAGGGCGGCAATCGGGAAGAACAGTTTGCGTGTGATCATGCCCAGAATAATGCGGGTCGGTCGCGTTAGGTTCCCGAACCTTGTCCACCCCAACACCAAAGCCAATGTTCAGGCACCCGGCCAGGCCGGGGCACGAGGTGGCGCCGCGGCGCTCGGCGGGACAGTTTTGCCGAGTGTCCGCCTCGACCGACGTCGCTCGGCCTTCACTGGAAGCGCTGCTCCTGCCAGTGCTCGACCGCGCCTATTCCTACGCGCTGCGCCTGGTCAGGAACCGCGCCGACGCGGAGGATCTCGTGCAGGAGGCGGCGCTGGCGGCGGCGCGCGGCTTTTCCGGCTTCGAGCAGGGAACCAATTTCGGTGCCTGGTACTTTCGGATCTTGACGAATTGTTTCTATGCGCGGCACCGGCGCCGCGAAACGACTGCCGACGCCGACCTCGACGAGATTCCGGACCTCTACCTCTATGAACGCGCCGCCGACCTGGGACTCCACGGCACCAGCCCCGACCCGGCGGGCGAACTCCTCGCTTCCATTGACCGCGACCAAATTGATGAGGCGCTTGTGAGCCTTCCAAATGAGTATCGCGTGGTCGCCGCCCTGTACTTCGTGCAGGACTTTTCGTACGCCGAGATTGCCGACGTGGTGAATGTCCCGGTCGGCACCGTGCGCTCTCGGCTGCACCGCGCGCGCAAACTCCTGCAGCTGCGACTCTGGAACGTGGCTCGCGAACACGGACTGGTTCGTGGCGCACCGGAGGGCTCCCCGTGACCATCGACCGCTACACCTGCGCCGAGGTGTTCGCTCGGCTGGATGACTACCTCGACCGCGAACTTGATCCCGCCGAAGTGGAACTTGTCCGCCAGCACCTCGAAACCTGCGAGAAGTGTTCCAGCGAGTATCGCTTTGAAGCGGGAGTGCGTGAAAACCTCAAGACCAAGCTGCGGCGAATCGAAGTGCCGGCGTCACTGACCGCGCAGGTCCGCGCCGCGCTCGCTGACCCAGGCGCCACGGACTCGGAGTAGTCGATAGGGGGCGGGAACTTTCGCGGCGCGGCACGCATTCGATGCCGCATGACCCGCCTAATCCGGAATTCATTCACTGCCCATGCGCGACGACCCAGCGGCTGGCCGATGCCGACGGTGTTGGTTGCAGGGCTCCTTGCGGTGCAGGGCTGCAACTGGATCGGTCTGGCCTACGGCGCGGCTACGTATCGCGAGGTGCGCCGCGGAGAGGCGGCCAACGTCGTAGCCGCCGGCGACCGCTTCTACGCCACGCGGGCCGAAGACGGAATCGCCGTAATTGACGCCAAGACGGGCGTCGTGAGAGCGACAATCGCTACTCCGAGCGTCGACGGCAGCGTCGATGACCTCGCCGTGCACGGTTCCTTGCTCTTCGCGCTCGACGCGAGACCGCCGGGGTCGATCAGCGTGTATGACATTGCGAACCTCGACCACCCGCGTCTCGTTTCGGGTCCGCATCCTGTTGCGGTGGGACCATTTTCCGGCGTGTCGGCCGCGAACGGACTCTGTATCGTGTCCGGCGGCACGTCGTCGTTGACGGCGTGGCGGTTCGATTCCACTGGCACCCTGACCGGGCCGCTCGCGGCGGCCGACCTTGGGCGCGGGCAGCCTGACGTAACCATCGCGGCAGACGGTGGGAGCGCCCTCGTCAGCACACACCATTGGGGGCCGTACTTCGGCGTTTCGCGCCTGAGGTTCGATTCGAAACGCTCTCAGCTGCTCGAGTCGGGCACGGTTCCGCTCGACGGCGCCGGGTTTACGTCGGGTGGAGCGAAGCCGGCAAACTTTCCGATCGTGGCGACGTTCGTCGCCCGGAATGAGGCCCTCGTCGCCCACGGCCGGGGCGTGACGCGCATCACCATTGGCCCCAATCACTCGCTCATCCGAGGCCGGACGATCCCCGTCGGCGGACCGGCTGTCAGCGCGAGCAGCTTGAACGGCACCGCTGCAGTCGCCGTGGGTGGCGATGGGCCGCTCGTGCTGCTGTTGGCGGTCGAGGGGGACTCCGTCAGAGTTCTGCGCCGCATCTCACTTCCCCCGGGAACCATTCCGGGCGGCGTCGCATTAGGTGCGTCGAGCGTGGCGATCGCCGCGCGGAGCCAGGGTGTCCTGGTGTTCATGCGATAACACTTTCGACGAGGATCTAACGATGTGGAAGTCCGGGTTGGGGAAGGGGCTGCAGGCTTTGACGGTGATGCTATTCGCCGGAAGCGCCGCCGCGGCGCAGGGCGACATGGGGCGCCCGATGGGCGAGATGGGAAAGGGGATGAAGAACGCAACCGACGGCGCGGAGTACACGGTGGTGTTCAAAAACATGTGGACGAAGTCGCGCCATCCCTTCGAGTACCCCGAGGCGGGCGTGATCTCTGGACCGCACTTCTCAGGACTGATCGGCGGGGCGCATAACGCGTCGTTCTCCCTCTTTGCCGAGGGGATGTCCCCAACGGCGGGGCTTGAGCGGCTTGCGGAGATGGGCCGTCACTCGCCCCTCGACGACGAGATTCGCGGCGCGATGGCGGCCGGCAAGGTGGGCGCGCTCGTGGCCAGCGGCCCGTTGCGCGACCTCGCGGACTCCCTGGTCGTGACGATTCGCGTTGACGCGGCGAACCCGCTGGTCTCGCTCGTCGCCATGATCGCCCCCAGCCCCGACTGGTTTACGGGCGTGGCGGGGCTGTCTCTGCAGGAGAAGGGGAGTTGGGTCGGCAAGAAGTCGGTGGAACTCTTCGCCTACGACGCCGGCAGTGATGACGGCGCGACCTACAAGGCCGACGATATGGACGTCAACCCCAAGAAGGCGGTGACGAAGCTGATGGGCAAGCACTTCGCTCCCAATGGTGCGCCAGTGCCGGTGGCAACACTCACGTTCATCAGGAAGTAGCAGCCGATCCGGGAACAGGTGTCAGGCGTGCGAAGCCCGCAACGAGGAATCGTTGCGGGCTTCCACGTTTCCCGCACACGGCCCGTCTGCGCGCCTATCTCCCAGACCACCGCCCCTTCCTCACTTCATAGCGTCCATTTTCGACGGGCTTCGTCACGTAAACCGCGCCCGCGCCGAAACCCACGGTGCGCGCGCCGTTCGCGAGCTGCACGGGAATCCGGACCCAGGTCAGCGTATCGATCGCATCGGTCGCAGGCGTCCAGCGCAGGAGAGGAGCGCTGTCGCGCGGCGCGGTGGGATTGGCATTCGGTCGAAAGCCCGGGCAATAGAACCGGCCGGCCACATCGCCCCCACGGACTTCCGTGATCAGCGTGCGCGTGCCGGAGGTCAAGCGAGGGAGTGCGCGCCGTCCGACGGCGTCCACAGACGGATTGAGCAGGAGCAAGCCCGCGCCGATGTCATCCACAACGAACGTGGAATCACCGCCGGCGGCAAGCGGCAGATCGGATGACTTGAACGCGAGCGGGCCATCGCCCTGCCGCGCGAGGGTTGTTTCAGGCGCCGGCGCGCCGTGGGTGTCGCCCTCAGGGGCGGATGCGGAACCCCGCCACGGTGAAGTGCTGATCCAGGGCGAGCGCGTCACGGATCTTCCGCTCGCGCATCACCTCAAAACTTACCGCGTCGGCCAGGCTGAAGCGTTGGTCGCCGAATGGGCGTAGCCACCGGTCCACGGCGGCCCGCTCGAGGTCGCGATCCGAAAACACAACCTCATGCGCCGGATCCTGATAAAGCGAATCGAGAAAATCCACGGCAAACTCGCTGCCGCGCACGCGTGAGAGCAGGATCTGCATCTCTGCGACGACAAGGTTGGTCGTGACGAGGTCGGTCCCGGCCTCGATCCACCTTCTATAGATGGTCGTTGTTGCCTGATGTCCGTGCTCCCGAGGGCTCAGCGCCGCAAACCATCCGGAAGTGTCGAGAAAGGCAGCGCGGGGAGCGTCGCTCGGCTGCGCTCTGGCGCGAGAATTCACTTGCGCCTAGGCGCGGCCTTGCGCACCCCACGGTAGGACTCCACTAGCGCTGCGTCGAGGTCAGGCCCAAGAGGGCCATCCCAGTCGCCAGCCGCGCCCGAGTCGAGCAGGCGGAGCATCGGCCCCTCGGCGCTCTGCGCGCGGGCGTAACTCCGCAGGCCGCGGCGAAGCACCTCGGCCTTGGAAAGTCCGAAATCACCCGCAAGCGAAGCCAGGAGGGCGCTGTCATCCGCGGCCAGATACACCTGGACGGGCTCGCGGACCTTTCGGCCCTTGGGAGCAGGGGGATATGCCATGCATGTACTATAATGCCTGCGATACATGTATACAATTGCATGTAACCAATACATCCATCATGCCCCTCTGACATCCCACCCTAGATTTCTCCCTTTCATCTCCGCAGCCGGTGCCGACAATGGCAGATCGCCGTCAAAGCCCAATCGCTCGTGTCCTGTTCCTGTCCTTGCTGGCTGCCGTACCCGGCACGGCAGGCGCACAAGGCGGAGCTCCCAACCGTGGCGCCCCACGACTTGATCAGCTCGTTCGTAACCTGGCGACCACCGCGCGCGTACTCGTGATCGGCGCGCACCCGGACGACGAGGACACGCAGACCATCACATGGCTCGCGCGCGGAAAGGGCGTGGAGACGGCCTACCTCTCGCTCACACGCGGCGACGGCGGCCAGAACCTTATTGGCAACGAACTCGGCGAGTCACTCGGCGCAATTCGTACCGAGGAGCTGCTCGCCGCGCGGCGCATCGACGGAGGGCGCCAGTACTTCACCCGCGCATTCGACTTTGGCTTCAGCAAGAATGCGGAAGAGACGGCCAAGCATTGGCCTCGCGACACGCTGCTGGCAGACGTAGTCACCGTAATTCGCGCATTCCGCCCGCATGTCATCTACTCCATCTGGAGCGGCACGCGCGCAGATGGGCACGGGCACCACGAGACATCAGGCCTTGTCGCGCGCGAAGCTTTCGATGCCGCGGCTGACACGTTGCGCTTTCCCGTGCGCCCGTACGGTGAGCCGTGGGCGCCCGCGAAGTTCTACAATCGCGGTACCGCCATTCGCATTCCGGTCGACACGTACGATCCCATCGTCGGCCGCACCTACGCGGATATCGCTGCCGAGAGCCGTTCGCAGCATCGGTCCCAAGGCTTTGCAGGTGTTGCGCTACGCAGCGCGGTTCCCGGTGCGGGTGGACGCGGAACTGGAGGGCGAGGCGGCTTTGGTCCGCTCGGTGGGTCCGTGATCCGTACGGCCACGCGCGCGAATGGCCACGTGGAGCCCGCGGCTGAGACGTCAATCTTCGACGGCATTGATACGAGCTTTGTGCGTTTGCTGCCCTTTGCGCCGCCACGCGTGCAGGACAACCTCGAAGGGGTCTCGATCAAGGCCGACTCGGCGTTTGAGGCGCTGGATTTTCGGCAACCGTGGCGCGTGGTGCCGATCGTTGCACGGATGACGTCGGCCATACAGCAGGTGCGCGCGCAGTCGCTTCGCTGTTCACTGAGGATTCGACTCAACCTTGTGCGCCGGGCCGACGTGAGCACACCGCCTCGCTGCACTGCGGGGCAGCTGGATCTCGATGCCGCGCTCGACGCTCTGGAACGACGGGCCACCGCCGCGCTGCTCGCTGCAGCGGAGCTGGAGGTGGAGGCTATTGCGCCGCGCGACTTGCTCGCCTTCGGCGATTCGGTGCGGGTCACGGTCACCGCGGTGAACCATGGTCGTCTACCAATCACTATTGCCGACTTGCGGGTCACGGGCGGCCCGCGCAGCGGGTTCAATGAAACGGTCCTCCGCCCCGACAGCGGTGCGGCCTTCACTCAGTCCGTCATCGGCTTTCCCGACACGAAGCCCTGGTGGATCGGCGGGCGAGCGGGGGGCTTCTTC
>JARIET010000046.1 GCA_031127185.1 Gemmatimonadota bacterium
CCCGGCTCAGGCGCCGGGCACGACCCGCCAGATCTCTCCCGAGTCCGTCGCGATATAGAGGTTGCCGTCCGGGCCGAGCGTGAGCGCGCGGTACCGCACGGCGGGCAGGGACGCATTTTCGTTGGCTGTGGCGATTCCGGCGGCGTTCAAGGTCAGGATCACGAGGCGATTGCCTCCCATGATCCCCACCGCGAGGCGCCCGGACCACGAACGCCACTGCGTGCCGACGAGAAACTCGGCAGGCCCCATTCCCTGCGACGCGCCGTTGTTGGTCCAACTCGGCGGCATGGCTGTCGGAAAGCGCGCAACGTCCGTCATCGGCATCGTCGAGGCGCTTCCGGCGTAGCCGCAGTAGCTGTCGGGACAGCTGAGCCCCGCACGATTCTTCGGATCCCAGCCGGCGTTTCCGCCGCTCACGAGCGCGGTGACCTCATCGCTGTGATTGGGTCCGTGCTCCGAGGTGAATGGTTGCCCGGTGCCGGGGCGGAACGTGATGCCCTGCGCGTTGCGATGGCCGTAGGTGAAGATCCGCGAGTCGAATCCAGCGGGCGGCGCGTTGCCCGGCGCCGCGGCACCAGCGGTGGTCACGCGAAGCACCTTGCCGCCGAGCCGCACCGGATCCTGCGGCAGGGTCGCGTTGTGATTGTCGCCGGTGGTGACGTACAGGAATCCGTCGGGGCCGAATCGCAGTCGGCCGCCACTATGCGCACCCGCTCCGCCAACCCCGTTGCCGACGTCCTTGTAGGCGATGTCGGTGATGATGTCGCTGCGATTGCCGGCGGATGTGTTGTCGCTGTTGAGCACGAGCTTCACGACACGGTTGGTGCGCGGCGAGGTCGAGAGGTTCGACAGCATATAGACGTAGATCGTGCGATTCGTCGCGAATGCCGGGTCGAGTGCCACGCCATGCACGCCACTTTGCCCTTGGCAGACGAGGTCCGGCGCGACGAGTGCCGATCCTGTCGTGCCAAAGAGCC
The DNA here is from genome assembly GCA_031127185.1 of Gemmatimonadota bacterium. GTDB lineage: Bacteria > Gemmatimonadota > Gemmatimonadetes > Gemmatimonadales > Gemmatimonadaceae > Fen-1231. The sequence goes on from JARIET010000046.1 coordinate 978, forward strand.
TTGTCGTGGTGCCGTCGCTTCGGCGGACCGTGAGCCCGCGGCAACGCTCGGTGAAGAACATCGCGCCGTCAGTGGCAAAGGCGATGTCCCAGGGGTTGCTCAGTCCCGACAACACGACCGAGCGCGACAGCGACGGGGAACCGGTCGGCTCCTGGGCTGGCGCTTCGACCGGCTGGTTGTTGCCAGGGTCGCTGGGTTCGGTACAGGCGGTGCAGCCGGTGAGCAGCAGGAGCCCGGCCGCGAACCGGTGTGTCACTCGCTAGAACTCGATTTGGGTTCCGAGCTCGACCACGCGGTTCGGCGGCAAGTTGAAGAAGGCCGCCGCGCTGCGGGCATTCTTTGCCATGATGGCAAAGAGCCGTTTGCGCCAAATATTCATGCTGAGCCCGCCTTTTTTCCACGGCTTGTCCGCCGGGATGAGCTCTTCGCGCCCCAGGTAGTAACTGGTGTCGAGCGGCTTGGTCTTCACGCCCTGCGTACGCAGCACCGCCAGGATTTCCTTGACGTCGGGCGACTCCATGAAGCCATAGCGCGCAACCACGTGGATGAACCCCTTTTCCATCCGATCCAGCGACGCGAGGCGCTCGGCCACCGGAACTTCGGGCACATCGCCGGTCTGGATGGAGAGCAGGATCACCTGCTCATGCAGCACCTTGTTGTGCTTGAGGTGATGCAGGAGCACCACGGGTGCGCCGCCGGGTTCAGACGTCATGAACACCGCCGTGCCGGGAACGCGCGGCGTCTTGCCAGTGGCGAAGCTGTCGAGGAACATCTGCAGCGGCATCTTGTTCTCGCGCAGGCGCTCGCGCAGGATGTCGCGACCGCGCTTCCACGTGGTCATCATCGTGAAGATCGCGAGTCCGATCACCAGCGGCACCCAGCCGCCGGCGGCGACCTTGATCAGGTTGGCGCTGACGAACGGCAGGTCGAGTGCCAGGAAGCCAACGGCCACCAGCAGTACCTGCCAGCCGCGCCAGTTCCAGCGCGCGGATGCGATCGCAACGAAGAGGAGCGAGGTGCAGAGAAAAGTGCCGGTGACGGCGATGCCATACGCCGCGCCCAGCGAGCTGGAGTCGCGGAATCCGAGCACAATCAGGATGCAACCGATGGCGAGGGCCCAGTTCACTTCGGGGATGTAGATCTGGCCGAACTCGCGCGCCGAGGTGTGCACGATCGTCACCCGCGGAGAGTACCCGAGCTGCACGCACTGTTGCGTGATGGAGAATGCGCCTGAGATCATCGCCTGCGAGGCGATGACGGCTGCTGCGGTGGCCAGCAGGATCAGGGGAACGCGGAGCGCCTCAGGAGCCAGCAGGAAGAAGGGGCTTGAAATCGCGCCCGGGTCACGGAGAATGAGCGCGCCCTGACCGAAGTAGTTGAGCAGCAAGCAGGGGAAGACGAGCCACAGCCAGGCGAGACGGATCGGCTTCTTGCCGAAGTGTCCCATGTCTGCGGCGAGTGCTTCGGCGCCGGTAACGGCCAGCACCACGGCGCCCATCAGCACCAGCGCGGCGGGACCCTGTTCAATGATGAGGTTGATGCCGTGTATCGGGTTCAACCCATTGAGCACGGCCGGCGCGAGGAGCATTTCACGCACCCCAAGCACGGCCAACGTTCCAAACCAGAGCAGCATCACGGGGCCAAAGAAGACGCCGACCTTCGCGGTGCCGTGCTTCTGAAAGAAAAAGAGCGCAGCAATGATGACCATGGTGAGTGGCACGACGACCTTCTCAAGTGCGGGCGCAACGACCTTGAGACCTTCGACGGCGCCAAGCACCGACATCGCCGGGGTGATCGTTCCATCGCCGTAGAGAAGGGCGGCCCCGACCAGCGCGATGGAAATGAGCACCGCGCGACGGAACTTGTGGACGGTCTCGCGCTGCAGGATGAGGGCAAGGAGCGCGAGGATCCCGCCCTCGCCGCGGTTGTCGGCCCGCATCACGAAGATGATGTACTTCACCGTGACCACGAGCATCAGCGACCAGACAATGAGCGAGAGTACGCCATACACGTGCTCAGGAGTCGCCGTGAGGCCGTGTTCCGGCTTGAAGCACTCGCGCAGCGCATAGAGCGGGCTGGTCCCGATGTCGCCGTACACCACGCCCAGCGCGGTCAGCGCGAGCACCGCGAGGCGCTTGCCCTTGGGGTTCTGGTCTACGTGCGGTTTTGGTGCGGGCAGCGCGTACGCCGCGGATACGCCATCAACTGGAGTCGGCGTTTGTCCGTGCGTGCTGAGTCCATTCGCCGGCGGCTGGTCAGCCGGATTGCCTGCAGCTGTTGGATCTGTGCCCATTGGGGGCGGAAAACGAAAAACGGGTCGCGGACGCCCCGCGACCCGTCATTGAATCTATAGCCCTCCCCGATGCGGTAAAGCGACCTGCATCACGCCTTTGCCAGCAGGGCATCCAGTTCGGCAGCGGCCCGCTTCAGTATCTCCGCCGCCTTCGTGATTGTTTCGGGCGTCGCCGGCTGCCGCATGGTGGCTCGCCAGTAGGCCCGACCAAGCGCACCCATGGCTTCGTGAGCCGGCCGCACGGCATCTCCAAATATCGAGGCTCCGAGCTGGGACAAACGGTCAAACACGTCGTCCACGGTCGTCCGATGCTCACCCAGATACTTCCGGCCTTCGTCCGTGATCGAGTAGACCTTCTTGCCGCTCTCCTCCGCCGCCTCACTCGCATAGCCCATCTCGGCCAACATTGTGAGTGTGGGATAGACCGTTCCCGGGCTCGGCGCGTACCGCCCGCCAGATCGCTCCTCGAGTTCCTTGATGATCTCGTAGCCATGCCGAGGCTTCTGTTCCAACAACTGGAGGATCACCAGCTTGAGGTCGCCCTGATCGAACATCCGGCCCCCGCGGCCGTGCCGACGGGCGCCGCCCATCCCGAAGACAAACGGCCCAAAGTCCGAGTCCATCTTCCAGCCCCATGATCGGCCAGCGCCAGCGCGGCCGTGCTCACCACAGTCTCGGTACCACATACCTCCTCCCTTGTGATATAGCTTAGATATTACTGTACGATATATCGAACTGCAAGTTTCTGATTGCTATCGACTCGCGTCGGCGTGCAACCGGTTCGTCCCGGTCCCCTGTCAAAGGTGACACTGGCGCGGTATCACTCGGTATTCGATTATGTCAGCAATAGGTTGACTCGGGCCGAAGCAAAATTCGACAATGTTTGACGTCCTCCTCGAATCCCACCACGTACGCCCGCCGCGTTCCGTCATCGCGACGCTGATGAGCACAGGTTTGCACACGGCGCTCGTTGTCGTGCTCGTCGGCGGCACAACGGCAGCCGTGCGTTCGGACGAGTTTGATCCGATGTGGGAGACGCTGGCCAGGATCATCCTCCCCGATGAAAAGGGAGGCGGTGTGTCCGGCGCCACGGCGGCGTTCACGGGACTGTCGGCGGAGGGATCGCCGAAGGGTGAACGGAATGCCGAACCGGTTAAGGTCACGCCGAACGCGACCCTGGGCGAGGCTGTTCGGCCGCAGCAGGTGTCAGCAGCTGTTCAGGTGAGCGAGCTCGAACGCCTACAGGTGGCTGCGCAAGCGGTCGGTGCGTTCACCGTTATTGAAGTGGACTCGGCGGCGGAGCGCGATCCGCTCAGCGTGGCGCCGGCCTATCCGAAAAACATGCTCGCCCAGAACATCGAAGGCGCGGCCACAATGCAGTTCGTGGTGGATTCGACGGGATTCATCGACATGGAAACCGTTCGCGTCATTGCGGCGACCCATCGCGAATTCACGCAAGCCGTTCGCGAGGCGATGCCGCGGATGCGTTTCCGGCCCGCGCTGCGTGGCGCCACTGCGGTGCGGCAACTCGTGGAGCAGCCCTTCAAGTTCGCGATCACGCTGCCCACCACCACAGCCCGCGTGATCAAGCCGTAGCCGACGGGGGCAATGGCAAACGGGCGGGAGAGCCATGGCTCTCCCGCCCGTTTGGTCGTCTGACTGACGGCTGGTCGTTATTCGTAACGAAGCGCGATGATCGGGTCCATCACGGCCGCGCGCCGCGCCGGGTAGACCCCGAACACGACCCCGACGAAGGCCGAGAATCCGAAGGCAATGGCCACGGAATCCATTCCGACAACCGTCGCCCAGCCGAAGTTGGCTGAGATCAACGCGCCGCCCCCAGCGCCGGCGGCGATGCCGATGGCCCCGCCAACCAGGCAGAGCACCACGGCCTCGATGAGGAACTGAAACATGATGTTGAGCCGCGTGGCACCGAGCGCCTTGCGCACGCCGATTTCCCGCGTGCGTTCGGTCACGGACACGAGCATGATGTTCATGATGCCGATGCCGCCCACCACGAGGGAGACGGCCGCGATGCCGGCCAGTAGCAGCCCCATCGTCGCTGTCGTTTCCGAGAGCGTGTTCAAAAAGTCTGACTGACTCCGAATCTGGAAGTCGTCTTCGCGACCGGGACGCAACTTGTGCTCTCGGCGCAGGATGGTCTGAATGTCGGCCATCGTCTCCGGAATCTCTGCCTCGCTCGGCGCCAGCACGCCAATGGAGCGCACCCGGTTGTTGCCTAGCACGCGGAAGCGGGCCGTTTGGATGGGAATCAGGATCTGGTCGTCGGGATTGCCGAAAACGGCACCTGAACCCTTGGTCTTGAACGCACCAATGACCGTGAACTGAATACCACGGACGCGAATCGTCTCTCCGATCAACGCCTCAGCGGTTTCGAGCCCGAGATTGGTCGCCACGGCAGGACCGATGATGGCCACACGTTGGCGGGTTGCATCCTCGGACGTAGTGAAGAAGCGGCCGAACTGGACTTCGTATTTGCGGACTTCGGGGTAGTTGGCGGAGCTCCCGATGATCGAAGTGTTCGTGTTCCGGTTGCCATAGACGACCTGCAGCTGCCCCTGCATCTCAGGCTGCACGGCGAGGATCTTGGAGCCGCGGTCGATCAGGGCCTGCGCGTCATCAGTGGTCAGACGAGCACCGCCGCCACCCGTGCGAACGCCCCCGCCCATGGCTTGACCGGGGTTGATGGTGAGCAGCGTGGTGCCGAGCGCGCTGATGCGGTCATTGATCTGCTTCTGCGCGCCGTTGCCGAGCGCGACTACAGCGATCACGGCGGCAACGCCGATCACGATACCGAGCATCGTGAGCAGCGAGCGCATCTTGTTCGCCTTGAGGGCGCCGAGCGCGACGCGAATGGTTTCGCCGAAGAGCATTGCAGGAGTCCGGTGAGTGCGCTAGTTGCCGCGTCCGCCACCACCGCCGGGCGGGCCGCCACCGCCGCGTCCGCCCCCCATTCCACCCATCCCGCCTGCACCCCCAAGCGGGCTGGCCATCGCCTTGGTGCGGTCCATCTGTTCCTGACGGCGGAGCTGCAGGATGGCCGCGCTCATCAGCGCGACCTTCTCCCCTTCTTCCAGGCCGCTCTGCACTTCGGTGAAGTCATAGTTGGCGATTCCCAGGCGCAGCACACGCGGCTCCCATGTGCCGTCTTTCTGGACGAACACCATTCCGGAGCGCGGCGTGGCGTTTGGGTCCACGCGACGGCCACCCGCACCGCCGCGCCGGCCACCACCGCCGTTGCCGGAACCCATCTGCATTCCACCGGCCCCCGGTGCGCCGCCCTGCATTCCGCCCTGCTGGCCGCCGCCTTGCATCGCACCTTGGGCGCCACCCTGCGCGCCCGGGCCACCACGACCACCGCCGCTACGGAAGCGGCAGGCCGTTGCGACCATCTGGTCAACACCGAGTTCCTTGTACGCCGCTTCCATCTGCGTGCGCATCGCCGCGCGGTCCGCGTTCGGATCGCGCATCGAAGCCTGGAGGTCGGTGATCTTCTTGGCCGCCGCCGGCTTAGCCTTCATTGCCGCGTCGACTGTCGCGCACTGCGCGTCGGTAACGTCTGGCATCTGGCCACGGCCGCCGCGCCCGCCCTGGCGGCCCTCTCCGCCACCGGCGCCCTGGCGCGCGCCCTGTGCAGCACCTGTCGCTCCCTGCAGCAGAAGCACCGGGTCGAGCTCCGCGCGACTGGTCTGTGCCTGCGCGCCGCCGGCCGGCGGGCCACCCGTGGTTCCACCACCGGCGCCACTTCGGGCACCACCGCGGCCACCGCCGTTGGGCATCACCTTGGCGCGCACGCTGTCGGCGTTGAGGCCGAGCGCCTTCGCGGCCACTTCATACTCGCGAACGTTGCGGATGGCATCGTTGGGCACCGACAGCACGTTGGAGCGCTCATCGGCCCGCACGCTGACTTCGCCGTTCATCCCAGGGCGAAGCAGTCCTTCGGAGTTGTCGAGTGAAATCAGTACCGGAAACATCGTGACGTTCTGCTGCACCACGGCCGACGGCTCGATCTTTTCGACCGTGCCGTTGAATGCGCGTTCGGGGAAGGCATCCACGGAGACCGTGGCGTCCTGGCCAACCTGGATCTGGCCGATTTCGGTTTCTGCCACGAGCGCGCGCGCACGAACCTGCGAGAGATCGGCCATGGTGGCGATCACCGTTCCGGCGCTCACGCCACCGGAGCCGGCCTGCACGACCTGGCCCCGCGCGACGGGGCGCGTGAGCACAGTGCCTTCAGCCGCGGCGACAACGCGGGAGTCGAGCAAGCGCTGACGCTGCAGTGTCACCTGTGTCTTGCGGCTCTGCAGTTGCGCCGTGGCGCTGGCAAACGAGTTCTGCGACTGCTCCAGCACGTCCTTGGTGATCACGCGGTCGTTGTACAGCGCGGTGTTGCGATCCAGGACCGACTTGGCCAGGTCAAACGACGCCTGCGCGGCCGCTTCATCGGCGAGGTTCTGGCGGAGGTTCGTGCTGAGGTCGGTGGTGTCGATCTGCACGATCAGGTCGCCCGGGCGGATATAACTGCCCACTTCGATGGCCATGGCGATGACCTGGCCCGAGGCGGTCTTCGACTTGACCTCGACCACCGTGATGGGCTCAATGACGCCCGTGGCCTCGGCGTTCACCACGATATCCCGACGCTGGACCGTGGCCGTCTGGATTGGGACCGTCGTCGCCGCAGGCTTGTTGCAGGCGGCGAGGGTCAGCACGAAAAGGATGGTGGTCTTGCGATTCACTGCGAACTCCCGGTGGGGACGTATGTGCGTCGGTAGTTAAGAGACGGCGATTCCAGTGCTTCGTTACTTCAGGTCGCGGCCGATGATCTGCTCGATGTTGGCCTTGGCCAGCCGCGCATTCTGCCGCGACGAGACCAGGGCGCTGCGCGCGTTGTCCAGCGAAGTCTGCGCCGTGAGCAGGTCGAGCAACTGCTTGGTGCCGAGGTTGTACTGCTGTTGCACCACGCGAAGGTTCTCTTCCGCCGATGCGATCTGGAGCCGGTTCAGTTCGATCGAAGCGAGTGCCGTGCGAAAAGTGTTGAGCTGCTGCGTGAGGTTCTGCTGGACGACGAACTTGTTGTCCTTGAGCGTGGCTTCGGCGTTCTCGAGCGCGATCCGCGCCTGCACGCCCGTCTGTTCGCGCTGAAAGTTGTCCCAGAGGTTGTAGTTGAAGCTGAACGTGAGTCCCGTGCTGTTGCCGTTGGGGCCGTCAGCGATCTGGAACTTCTGTGAGTTCTCGATGGTCCAGCCGTAGCTGAGCCCCATCGTGAGGGTCGGCATATACGATGCCCTGGAGCTCTTCCGTTGCGCCTCGGCGACGCGCACCTGCGCCGTGTTCTGCGTGACGAGTGGCCCGGTGAGCGCCATTTGCACGAGTTCCGCCTCGGAGACATCGATCGGAGTGATGCTCGACGAGTCGTCTGACATGGCGGTGACGGTGAACGGCGTCGCGGCATAGCGCGTGAGGGCCGCGTTGGCGTTGGCGATGGCGTTGTCAGCCGTGAGGATCGCCTGCCGCGCTGTGCCCACCGCGATCGCCGCACTCAACGAGTCGGTGCGGGTGGCCGAGCCGGCGTTCATCTTGGCCGTGGCCACGGCGAGTTGCTGTTGCGCCTGCTCGAGTTGACGCTGCGCGTTGGCGCGCTGCTCGCGTGCCGTCATGACGTTGTAGTAGGACGTCTTCACATTGAGTGCGACGGTGTACCGCTGCGTGATGAGTGCGGCCTCGTTGGAGTTGAGGTTCGCCTGGGACTGGCGCCAGGTGTTCCAGCGCGTCCCGCCGTCGAACAACGTGAAACTTCCGAGATTCAGGCTCCGGCCATACGACCACGGCGTCGCCGTCGTCGGCAGCTTCACGCCTTCGGCGTAGCGGTCACCGCCGCGCTGCGACCAGCTGGAGCCAATGCCGAGCGTCGGGATGAAGCCGAGGTTGTAGAAGTTCCGCCGAACCTGGGCTTCGGTCTGGCGAATCTGGTTCCGCGCCTGCACGGCGGCAGGCTGGTTGAGCTGTGCGAGCCGGATGGCCTCGTCCAGCCCGATCGGACGCGCATCGCTCACACCCTGCGCCGAAATCGCCAGCACCGGCGCCAGCGCGATGGCCGCCGCCCCAACACGAACTCGCATGTTCACCTTGATTGTCCCCCGCGTCCCGCCCGCTCACGTTCGCGGCGGGCCGCCTGCATCTGGTCGTAGATCGCCTTCTGCTCGGAAGTGAGCAGCTGCGTCATGCGCTGGCGGTACTCGGTGTCCACGGAGTCCTGCGCCGCGCGGAGGGGCTCGAGCTGCACCTTCCACTGCTCCATCAACGCCTTGAACTTGCGGTCCCGGTCGTCCATCACCGCCGTCGCGGAATCCCGCTGCGCCGGCGACAGTTGCAACTGGTCGAAGAAGCGGGTCCGCAGCGAGCGTTGTTCCGGGCTGTGGTCGCCGCGCGAGTAGGCGCGGTCGACCGCAAGCGCGATGGCTGCTCCAGCCAGCGCCGCGCCCAGATACATCGCAATCGCAAGACCCTTCGTCCGAGTCACGTCAGCGCCCTATTGGTGTCCTGTGAGCTTTCGCAGGGTTGCCTGCTCCCGCGAAATCGGCTCACGCTGGGCCAGCGCGGATTCGAGTCCTTCGACCTCCACAATCGCATCGACGGCCATCGTCTGGTTGAGCTGGGCCTGTGCACGAAGGAACATCCCACCGGCCAGAACCAGCGTCGCGGCCGCGGCGAACAACCCAACCCGCACCCAGCGGTCGCTCACGGTCCACCAGGCTTCACTCGCGCTGCCCTCCAGGTCGACCGTCGCCATGATGCGCTGCTCAAGACCCGTCCAGTACGCCGGGTCTGCTGGCGCGTGATAGATGGCACGCAATGCCACCGTCAATGCGTCATCGCGCACCAACTCTGGCCCCCGCTGCTCATCGCTCATAGTTCGCTCCTGATCTCTCCAAGTATCGCGCGCAATTGCGTCCGCGCGTAATGCAGGTCCGATCGAGCCGTCCCCTCGGGGATCGACAGGATCTTCCCGATTTCCGAATGCTTGAACCCCTCCACATCGTGTAGCACTATCACGGCGCGTTGCCGCGCCGGGAGCTGGTCCAGCGCCGCGGCAAGGCGGCTCCGGAGTTCGCTCCCTTCGGCCGGATCGCGAAAGGGCGAGGCCACCGTCTCCGGCAGTTCGTCCGCATCGCGCACCTTGCGCCGCCGCGTGATGTCCAGCGCCGCATTCGCGACGATCCTGTGCAGCCACGCGCCAAACGCCTGGTCCGGCAGAAAACGCTCGAGGGCGCGGTACGCGTGCAGGAACCCATCCTGCACTGCGTCTTCCGCATCCTCGTGATTGGCGACGATCGCCCGGGCCACCGCGTACGCCCTCCGCTCGTGCATGCGCACAAGTTCCGAGAACGCTTCCCGTTGGCCGCGCTGCGCAGCCAGCACGAGCTCGCGCTCGTTTGCCGGCCGTTCAGACACGGTCCACCGGGACTTCCGGACGGCCTGCACAGCCCCAAACGGCAGCGCTGCGCTGGTCACGCGATCCTCTCGTCAATCACATTCTCCCATACGTGTTCGGGGCAACGTCCGTTGGACGCGCCGGGGCTTGTTCGGTTAGCCCACACCCGGGTCGCCAGCCGGCCCACTTCCAGCCAGGCCGAGCAGCGCCGCGCGCTCGCGCATCGCACCAATGACCAGCGCGATATGCGCATCCATCTCCACCCCAAGCTCGGCAGCGCCGCGAACGACATCCTCGCGGCTCACCCCGCGGGCAAAGGCCTTGTCCTTCATCTTCTTCCTGACACTCGCCACCTCGAGATCATTCACACTCCTCGATGGGCGCACCAGTGCGCAGGCCGTCACCAGCCCACACAGCTCGTCCACGGCAAAGAGCGTCCTGGCCATCGACGTCGCACGGTCCACTCCGGTGTAGTCCGCGTGGCCAAGGATGGCCTCCAGCACGTCTTCGGGATAACCAAGGGCGCGCAGATGTCGTACGCCTTCGCTGGGGTGTTCGGCGTCCGGCGCGTGTGCGTTGTTCGGAAATCGCTCGTAGTCAAAATCGTGCATCAGTCCGGCGAGCCCCCAGCGCTCAACATCCTCGCCAAACTTCGCGGCGTACGCACGCATGGCGCCCTCGACCGCAAGCATATGGCCGCGCAACGACTCGCTCGGGGTCCACTCCATCATCAGGGCAAGCGCATCGGCGCGCGAGGGCAGGGCGTCAGGCATCGGTGTCGATCAGGGAAGGTCGGTGACGGTGCCCTGCGCGCGGGCGAGATGCACCCGGGCCGCGAGCAGGGCGCTCTCAGATTCGATCAGAAATGTGCGCGCCGCGTTGAGGTTTTGCGATGCCACGATCACATCGGCGTTTCCGCTGACGCCGGCACTGAAGCGATCGCGGGCCTGCGCGACCTCCTGGGTGGCCAGCCGTTCGCGCTCGCGGGCCGCCAGGAGTTGTTCGGCGGCGGAGCCGATATCGAGAATGGCCGCGCGCACGTCGGTCTCGGCTTGCGCGGCCAGTTCGCGCCGGCGCAGATCGATCTCGCGCGTCACTGAGCGCTGTTCCGCAAGGCGGGCCTCGCGACGGAAGCCATCAAAAATCGGCACGCCAACCTGAATGCCCCACGACCAGGTGTTGAGCAGGTGGTTGGTCGATCGTCCTGCCGCACCGTCGTCCGCGAACGCGGCCACTGTGGGGAGCCGTTCCGCATGCACGGCTCGCACCTGACGTTCGGCCGCCCCGATCTGTGCGGACACCGCGCGGAGGTCAGCGCGACGTGCGAGGGCAACCTGGACCGCGGCATCGACGACCGGTTCGGGCGCGGCAGGGCTGGGGGCGCCAATCAGGTTGGCAAGTGCAAACGGTGCAGTCGCCGCAAGCCCCATGGATCGGGCGAGTTCCAGGCGCGCGCGCGCCAGGCCATTCCGCGCGGCGATCACCTGTGCACGCGCCAGCGCGGCCTGGGACTCGGCGCGGGTAACATCGAGGGCAATGCCGATGCCAGCCGTGCTTTGCGCCCGGGCGAGATCTACGAGTGACACGGCGAGCGCTGAATCCGATATTCGTGCGCTGAGGAGCGCTTCCGCACGCATCGCGACAACGGCCGCGAGCGCGGCCCCCGCAGCCGCCTGCTGCGCGATGGCATCGGCTTCACGGTCGAGTGCGTCGGCCGTGGCACGTGCCGCTGCCACGCGGGCGAGCGCGGCGGGGTCAGCCAGGGCTTGCCGAACGGACGCGCGCAGGTCGTATCCGCGGACTGGGCCGAGGACCTGGCCGTTAGGGTCGAGGAGCGGCTGGCCGTTTGCCGGGTTGGCGAGGGAGAGGCCGAAGCCCGCGCTGTTCAGTGTGCGCTCGCCCTCACTGGCGATGGCGCTGATAGTTGGCAGGAGATCGGCGCGGCGCTGGCGGACGCGTGTAGTGGCCTGGGCCGCGCGTTCGCGCCCAACCTGCACGAGGGCGCTCCGTTCCGCAGCGGCGCGTGCGGCGCCGCCGATGGTCAGCGTGCCAGACGGTTCCTGAGCAGGGAGCGCGCCAGCGCAACAGAGTGTGGCCAGGGCGAGCGTGGCGGGAACTGCAATGCGAGCGGCGGACGTGTGACTGAGCATCGATCGGCTCCGGG
>JARIET010000047.1 GCA_031127185.1 Gemmatimonadota bacterium
TGGCACGGCGTGGCGGAGCCGCGGTCTGCGGGCACATCTGCAGTCGGGTACTAAGCCGGAGTATTACGGCGGGGACGCGGATTTTCGCGGATTGAAACAACAAGAAACGCGGATACTACAACTGAAAGGGGGAACGACAGCGTGGACCCGAGCTGTCCTTCCCCCTTTTTCAGTATCCGCGTTTATCGGTAGTGCTCCGCGTTCATCCGCGTCCCCGCCGTAAAACCGCGCCTCCCCGCCGCAAAACCCGGCCTACGGCTCCTGAGGCAGGCGGATGGTCAGCGGCTTGTCGAGCGACAGCGTGATTGTCCCATCTTCGCGCAGGCAGCCATCCACTTTACGGTCGGCGCGTGCCACGGCTGCACCGGCGGCGGCACCGATCGCCCCACCAATGACAGTGGACTTGGTATTTCCGCCCAGGACCCGACCCGCAATCGCGCCGATCGCCGCTCCTGCGCCAATCTTCGTGGCCTTTTCGCGCCCGGTTTGCGTGTTGATGCGCTCGAGGGGAGCCGATTGCGTGACGTGTGCAGACACTTCGTACGTCTGATCGCCGACGCGAATCGAAATCAGGTCATACGCCAGCCGGGTACTGTCCGATGAGCTGGCGTCTTCGACAATCCGCAACACGGCAACGGACCCAGCCGGGATTTCCGCGCCATTCGAGCCCGTGAGCGGCGCTGCGAGAGCGGCCGTAAACCGGTCACCCGGTTTGTGCGTGCTCGTACAGAGCTTGGCCGACGGTTTGACGGCGAAGCCCACACCAGCGGCAATCGTGCCGGTTGTGGGAGCTGGCGGCGGCGCGGGTGCAGCTGTCGCCGTGACGACAGGCGCCGTCGCTGCGGGCACCTCGGTCTGCGTGGTCGGCGGAGCCGGTGGCTCGTCCCTGCGCGGTTGCGCGCTGCGCGGCGCGGCTGCCTTCGGCGGCGCCGGAGCGGGCGTCGCTGCAGGCTCCGGCACATCGGCAAGCTGCGGCGGTGCCTGAACGGCCGGGGCCAAATCAACTGTGCGCGCCGGGGCAGCCTCTTCGCCGCCACAGGCGATCGTGAATGTCGTACATGCGATCGCGGCCACGCGGAAAAGTCTGGGGTGGGCGATGTTTTCCATGCGCAATGCCTCCTGACTGAATCGTAACCGCTTCGGCGCGCTTGGTTCCGCCATCCGCTCAATTTCGCGCGTTGGGGTAACATCCGCGGGAACTTTTGCGTCGAACCGTCGGTACCGCCGTCAGTCAGGCTCTCGCACCCGTTTCCCGCCAAATCATGCCTACCGTCCGCCCGCTCCTCGCCGCAGCATTTGTCTTCGCCTCTGTCACCAGCTCCGCGAACGCGCAGTTTGGAGGCGGCGGCCTGCAGAACTTCAGCGGTGCCCTCTCCCTCAACACGCCGATCGGTGCTTTCGATGACGTGGCGAAGCCGGGGTTCGGCTTCGTATTCCGCACCGGAATCGGCGACTCGGAAGCGACGTGGTCTGCGCGCGGCAACTTCGCCTTCGACTATTTCCCCGGCCGCACCATCTATGACAACATCCAGTTCCTGGGAGTGGGCGCCGACTTGGTCCACCGCAGCCGGCCAAGTTTTTATCAGTTCCTCGGGTTTGGTCAGTATTCGACGAAATACAATCTCAAGACGACGAACTCGCTGACGTCCACGCGCGGTTCCAGCGACTTTGGGTTCACGGGCGGCGTAGGCGTGAACTACAGCGTCGGCGAGAAATCGAAGCTCTTTGTCGAGTTTGCGGCAACGACGGTCTTCACCGGCAGCCGGAACAGCAACTGGTTCCCGGTTCGGGCGGGCCTCAAGTTCTAGGAGCCTCCACGCTCCCAGCACACCCGAGCTCAACCGAGCCGCAACCGCCGCTCGGCGGCTCGGGCGTGACCCTCAAGCCCCTCGAGGCGCGCGAAGGCGGCTGCGTCCAACGCCGCGATCGTGGGATCGTCGAGCGCAAGCCAACTCCGCACCCTGAGGAACGTCAACGCCGAGAGACCACCGGTGAACCGTGCGCCTTGTCCCGTGGGCAGCACGTGGTTTCCACCTATTCCGTAGTCGCCAAAGACCTGCGCGGCACGACTACCAACGAATAGCGCGCCGGCGTTCTTGATGCGCGCCGCGAGGGCTTCCGGATCCTGAACGGAGAGTTGGAGATGCTCGGGCGCCAGCGCGTCGCATACGGCGACAATCTCGTCGCCATTGGCGCACAGCACGGTCGCACCGCGTTGCAACGAACTCCGCGCTGTTACCGACGTCGGGAGCGTGGCCAATTGCTGTGCAAGCTCAATGCGCACTGCGTCCACGAACCGGGCGTCCGTCGTCACCAGCGCCACATACGCGTCGGTGTCGTGCTCGGCCTGCGCAATCAGGTCGGCGGCCACTTCCGCGGCGTCGGCCGTGCCATCTGCCACCACGACCAACTCGGACGGACCCGCCAGCATGTCGATGGCCACGTCGCCCGAGACGATTCGCTTTGACTCCGTGACCCAGCGATTTCCAGGACCCACGACGATGTCGCAAGCTGGGACGCCAACACCGTAGGCCATCGCCGCGATGGCCTGCGCACCACCCACAGCCAGGAGCGCGTCGACGTCAGCGATCGCCGCCGCGGCGAGCATCACCGGCGCCGGGCGCGGCGACGCCACAATGACTTCGGGCACACCGGCCGCACGCGCCGTGACCGCCGTCATCAGAAGCGACGAAGGAAGCGGGTGACGCCCCGCCGGCGCGTAGCACCCGGCACGCGACATGGGAATCACCGTGTGCCCGGCGCGCCCACCGGCAACGGGAACTACGATGTCGGTCAACGCAGCTCTCTGAGCCTTGGCAAAATCGCGGATACGCCCGGCGGTGCGCTCGAGGAGATCGCGCGTTGGACCATCCAGACCATCGAGCGCCTTTCGCATCTCAGCGCGCTCTATGAGCCAGGGCGCGCCGGACTGCCATCCATCGAACTTCGCTGCGTACGCCTGCAGCGCCTCCATACCGCCCGTGCGAACGTCGTCCACGATTGCGCGCACGGCAGCCTGCAAAGCCGCATCTGCGCCAGCCGCCGTCGCGGGCACCGCAGCGCCTGCCGCGCGGGGCGCGAGATTGGGAAGAAGCTGCGTACTCATGAGCCAGCCCCCGCAGACGTTGGCTTCGCATCACCCCCGCGACGCGTGACCCGCAGCGTACGCCGCGCCAGTTCCGCCTCGACGTCAGCGAGCCTCACGTCGCGCGCCGCGAGCGTGGCGAGGGTGAAGTAGAGAAGATCGGCTGCCTCGCGTACGGTCTCCGCTGCGCCGGGCGCATTCGCCAGCTCTGTGGCCTCCTCAACCAACTTCGCTCGCAGGAGCGCGGGGTCGGCCGCCAGACGCGCCGTGTACGACTGCGTACTCGTGTTGTTGCCATCACGGGCAGACGCGCGCACGCGCGCGACCAGGCTCCGACTGAGGTCGCCGAGGTCAAGACCGTTGCCCCAGCAACTTCGGGTGCCGGTGTGGCAGAAGCCCTCGCCGGCCTGCCGCACGGTGAAGCGCAGGGCATCCCGATCGCAGTCCAGATCAACTCGAAGAAGTTCCTGTGTGTCGCCGGACGTCTCACCCTTGACCCAGCGGCCGCGGGTACGGGACTGATAGACGCCACGCCGTTCGTTGACCGCCTGAGCCAGACTTTCTGGACTCGACCACGCCAGCCCCAGCGCCACGCCGCGCTCATCCACCACCACGGTGGGAACGAGCCCATCGGGCCGGTCACTCAAGAGCGGCGCAGCGACCGCATTGCCTAGCGTGAGACGGTTGGTGTAGAGCGCCATCCCCACCTGTGCATCCGCACCTATGCCGTCGAGCGCAGCCACCTCTTCGGCCGTCGTGACGCCACCCGCGACCGTAAGGCGAGCATCGCCGGCGGCCGCGACCAGGCGCTGCGCACGCGCGAGATCGGTCCCGCCGAGGCGTCCCTCCAACTCGACAAAGGTGACGAGGAAGCCGCCCACCAGGTCGCGTAGTTCCGCCATGCGCGATTCGATCGATTCCCCGGTACTCGTCCGCCAGCCGTGCGTTACCACGTCACCGTCCCGTGCATCGAGCGCCGCGATCAGCCGCTCCTTTGGCAGACGCCGCAGTAATTCGGGCTGGGCAGCGGTGCCGATGACGATCTTCGCTGCACCTGCGTCGAGCCAGCGCACCGCCGTTTCGTAATCGCGGATACCACCCCCAATGCGGCAGGGCGCCACGGCGCAGAGCGAGACGATCTGGTCCGCATTCGAACCGTCACCGCGTGCGGCGTCGATGTCGACGACAGCAACCTCGCCGGCGATACTGAATCGATCGAGCCAAACACGTGGGTCTCCCGCGTCCAGTGCCTGCGCTTCACCGCCAACCAGCTGCACCGTGCGGCGGCGCGAAATGTCTATGGATGGAATGATCATAGGCGTACCTGAACATCGGCGTTGGCAAGCGAGCGTTTCGTGGCCTGCACGGTGGTGAGGCCATCGTGGAAAATCGAAGCGGCCAGCACCGCGTCGGCGCCGGCCGCGAATGCGGCAATGAGGTCGGCGACGGTGCGCGCGCCACCAGAGGCAACCACCGGCACGCGCACAGCGCCCGATACGGCCGCGAGCAGCGGCAGATCGTAGCCGGACTGGGTTCCATCGCGATCCACGCTCGTGAGCAGGATCTCCCCCGCCCCGCGATCCGCTGACTCCCGCGCCCAGTGCACCGCATCGACCCCAGTGGGTTCGCTGCCGGCGCGC
Organism: Gemmatimonadota bacterium; assembly: GCA_031127185.1. GTDB lineage: Bacteria > Gemmatimonadota > Gemmatimonadetes > Gemmatimonadales > Gemmatimonadaceae > Fen-1231. Next base: position 4,726 of record JARIET010000047.1, read on the forward strand.
ACCACAACCTCCCACGCGCCATTCGCTACGCGAGCATCGAGCGAAAGCGTCACGCACTGACTGCCAAAGCGCGTGGCAAGCGCCGTAATGATCTGCGGAGAGCGAAATGCCGCGGTGTTGATTCCCACCTTGTCGGCGCCGGCGTCGAGCAGGGCTCGCGCGTCGGACTCGGTGCGGATCCCCCCGCCCACGGTGAGCGGAACGTCCACAACCTCGCGAATCGCGCGTACGGTGTCGAGCGCGTGCGCACGCTCCTGCACGGTCGCCGAAACGTCGAGCACCACGATCTCATCGGCCCCGTCGGCAGCGTACCGCGACGCGAGTTCCACCGGGTCGCCGGCATCGCGAAGGCCGACAAACCGGACACCCTTCACCACGCGTCCGTCGCGCGTGTCGAGGCACGGAATGATTCTGCGGGTCAGCATCGATCCACCCACCTCTGAATGAGGTCGGCGCCCCATGCGCCCGAAAGCTCCGGGTGGAATTGGGAGGCAACCTGGTTGCCGCGTTCAATCGCAGCAACAAACGGAGAGCCATACGCCGACCACGAAGCCACCCAGCCTTGTGGTGCTTGCGTGAACGCGAACGAGTTGGCGAAGTAGGCGAATCCTCGGCTCGCCATCACCGTACCGGAATCCGGCACGACCTCGTTCCACCCCAGCTGTGGAACGCGCGGCGCATTCTGCAGCCGGCGAACCGGCACCCCAACGACGCCCAATCCCTGAACGCCCGGCGTCTCCTCGCTCGTTTCGGCGAGAAGCTGCATTCCCAGACAGACGGCCAGCAGGCTTTTCCCGGCATCCAGGCGTTCAACGAGCATGTCCGATATTCCCGATCCCCGCAGGCGGGTCATCACGGCGCCGAACGCCCCAACGCCGGGAAGCACGAGTCTCCGCGCACGCCGCATCGCGTCGGCATCAGAGCTGATCACAGGCGTGGCACCCGCGCGCCGCAACGCCGCGCCCACCGACGCGAGGTTTGCGCTGCCGGTGTCCACAACCAGAACGTCAGTGGACATCAGAGTACGCCCTTGGTGCTCGGGATCCCGGCCTCACCCGAACGCGCAACCGCCGCCCGCAGCGCAAGCGCGACGGCCTTGAACGCCGCCTCAGCCCTGTGGTGGTCGTTTTCTCCGGTCAGGAGATCCACGTGCAGCGTGAGTCGCGCCGCCGTGGCGAAGCTCGCCAGGACGTGCGGGATATTCTCGCACGACAACGACCCGAGCATTTCGCGCCGGAGCCCGAGCTCCACCCGCGCGAAGGGACGCCCCGAGCAGTCCACCACGGCGCGCGCAAGCGCTTCATCGAGCGGCGCGTACGCCGACCCGAACCGCGCGATTCCGGCGCGGTCACCAAGGGCGCGGTCAAACGCGGTGCCCAACACGATCGCGCAGTCCTCAGCTGTGTGGTGATCGTCCACCACGAGGTCTCCCTTTGCGACCAGTTCCAGGTCGAACCGACTGTGAAGCGTCAGCGCGGTGAGCAGGTGGTCCAGGAAGCCGATCCCGGTGTTCACGGACGCACTGCCGGTCCCGTCCAAGGTCAGCGTTGCACGAATCTCGGTTTCCCTCGATGCGCGCTCGACTGTTGCGCTGCGTGGGCTCAGTCCAGCCATTGGGCAATCTCCATGGGGTTTGCGACAACGCGGGCGGCGCCCGCGCGAATGAGGGCGTTTGGAAGGGGATTGGTCGCTTCGCCGGCCACTGCGAGCGCCACGCCGATGGGCACCACGCCGGCTGCCCTCGCGCTGGCAACGTCGTCCGGCGTGTCGCCGAGCATCCATGCGCGGGCCACACCGAGCGCCGTCAGCGCCGCCTTGACCGGCGCGGGCGACGGTTTGAGCGGCGCATCGTCGCGGGTGACGACGGCGCCGAAGAGTTCGCGAATGCCCGCGCGTTCCAGAAACGCCTCCGCATCTGCGCGGGGCCGCCCGGTCACGACGCCAAGCCGAACACGGGAGGCCAAACCCGCCAGCCATTCGGGGGAAACGCTCAGGCGCTCAGTTTCACACAGTCCCGGAACTCCGTCGGTGCCTTGATAGAACCGTTCGAATGTCGCGGTGACTTCCTGTATCGACACCGGCGCCCCGCCACACTCGGTCACGAGCGCAGCGGTGAGTGCCCAATCGTCGTTGGCGTTTCCCGCGGCGCGGCGGGCCAAGACGTCAACGCGCGTAACGGCGACGCCGAATGCGGCCGCCGTTCGCACCACTGCAGCATCGTATGAGTCCGACACCTCAGCGAGAACGCCGTCGAGATCGAAGAGAACGGCCTGTGGATTGAGCGCCACGCGCACGGCACGCTTCAGGCGCGCGACGCTGCGCGTGTCCGTGGGCATCGCAATGCGAACACGCGGCGTGCCGACTTGCTCGGTCGTCCCGAAGAAGCGCGTGGCGATGCCCTGCCCCGCCAGCGCGTCACTGAGCCAGGCGGCGCGCGGCCCCGTAGCGCAGACAAAGCTGCCCTCGCTGTCGGTGGGCGATCCACCGAGTTCCCGGAGCTGGACCGTCAGCCGCGCCCGGTTCGATCGCACCGCAGCGATGCGCTTCGCCCGCACGGCACCGTCGGCGGCCAGTGCCGCCCGCGCAAGTTCGATCGACGCCGAAGACACCGGGTAGGGTCCACCCGCCCGGCGAATCCAGCCGGCGACCTCCGGCGACGCGACGGCGTAGCCCACGCGAATCCCGGGCATCCCGTACGACTTGGAGAGCGTGCGCGTAGCGACCGCGCGCGGCAGTTCGAGCACCGCGCGCGTAATGTCCGCGTCGGCGTACTCGATGTAGGCGAGGTCAACGAGCACCATCGCCCTCGGGATCGCATCGTGCACGCGGCGGATGTCACCCATCGACGCGACAGTGCCAGTCGGGTTGTTCGGAGTGACGATCGCGACGAGCGCGGTGTTCTCGTCCGCCGCGGTAATCATCGCCTCCACCGGAAATGCCCCATCTGGCCAGGCAATCCTTCGCACCTCGCCATCGGCGAGCGCCGCATAGCGGGGAATCATCTCGAAGGTCGGGTCGGTGACAATCGCGTTGCGGCCGGACGACAGGACGCATCGGCAGACCCGGTCAATCGCCTCATCGGCCCCTGCAGTCACCACCAGGCGCGATGCATCGACGCCGAGCGCTGCGGCGAGTTCAGCAGCGAGCGCGGCAGTGATTGGGTATCGGCCGAGCGCGCTGCGCGCGGCCGACCACCCCTTCGCGAGAATCGACGCCGATGGGCCCGTGGATTCAGTGCCGCCCAAGTCCAGGTCAACGGGTGCCCCGTGCCGCGACGGTGCGTATGGCGTTGCCGCCGACACCCGAGGCGCGGCCGAAAGACCCATGGCAGCAGCGAGCGGCTCAAGCACGGGCACGTTTCTGGATACCGTGCTCATGCGACCAGCTGCGCGAGCGCGCTGATCACAATGTCCGAGCCGCCCAGCGCCTTGAGCCGTGGCACCAGCGCGGGGAGCAGATCACGGGCCACGGCGGCCTTCACTGCGAATCCGGCCCCGCCGTGAAGTGTGGCAATCGTCGGCTCGCGCATGCAGGGAAGCGCAGCGCAGACCGCTTCGAGGTTCTCCGCCTGAACGTTCAGCTCGAGCATCACGCGTCGGCGCGCCTCGAGCACCGACCGCAACAGCAACACCAGGCCTTCAATCGCTGCGCAGCGTGTGGGCGATTCGAGGGCGCCCGGACTCGCATAGAGCCGCGTGGTCGAAGTCATCAGCGTTGCGACCTCAGTGAGCCCGTTGGCGGCGAGCGTGGCGCCTGTGGCCGTATTGTCGACGATGACATCCGCGTCCTCAGGCGGAAGCACTTCGGTCGCACCGTAGGACCGGACGAACCGCGCGTTGATGCCCTCACGGGCGGCCCAGGCCACCGCGAGGCGCTGGTATTCGGACGCAATCACCAGTGGCCGCCTGGGCAGCGCGCCGTCCTCCAACAACATTTCGGGGGCGGCGGCCACGACCCGCACCGGGTCGAAGCCCGTGTCGAGCAGTTCGACGACCTCGGCGCCGAGTTCCACGACCCAGTCGGCGCCGGCGAATCCCACGTCGCGCGAACCGGCAGCGAGCATCTCGATGATGCTCTGCGGCTTCAGCAGTTTGGTGCTGAACTGGCCCGCTGCGATCGTTGGGCGATAGGCACGCGCGCCGAGCTGGACCCGTAGGCCGGCATCGGCCATCAGTTTTGTCACAGCATCCTGCATCCGGCCCTGGGGCAGGGCGAGACGCAGCGTATCGGCTTGCAAATCAGGTGTCACAGGTGGCGCTCCGTTGCGGCCCCGGGCCGGCGACGGCGCACTCTGGATTCCCAGAACGCCAAAACGCCGACCCCGAGGGGCCGGCGTTGTTGTTGTGCGGCGGCTCTAGCCGCTACACGCCATCAACCCGCCCCGCGAAGGGATGGTGATGATGGCCGTGATGCTGGCAGGCGCTCTTCATGAAAAGAATTCTAGTCGCTTGCGCGACAGTTTTCAATCGCACAATCGAACAAGTCCCAACACATCTATATACGCGAACGCAGGAACTCCGGCGTCAGCGCCTGCAGGGCCGTCGCCAGGATCGTGAAGTAGTTGGTCACCATCAGGATACCCACGATGATGAGCAACACCCCGGCCACCTTCTGCACGTAGCCGAGGTACTTCTTGAACTTCGAGAAGACCTTGAGGAACCACTCCACGGCGAACGCGGCGGCGATGAATGGCACCGCAAGCCCCATCGAGTACGCGAACAACAGCCCCATGCCGCGTTGCAGGTCCGCCTCGCTGGCCGTGAAGGTCAGGATCGCGCCAAGGATGGGACCGATACAGGGACTCCAACCGGCACCAAACGCAATGCCGACGAGCACGCTTCCCATGTAACCCACGGGTTTGTCGGCCAGGTGCACGCGGCGTTCGCGGCCAAACGCGCCGATGTTCAACACGCCGAGCAAATAGAGTCCAAACACGATGATCAGCGCGCCGCCAATGCGCGCCAGCCAGGCACGATGCGATTTCACCACGAAACCGAGACTCGTCGCCCCGGCGCCGAGCAGCATGAAGATGATCGTGAATCCGAGGATGAACAGCGACGCGTGGATCAACGCCATCCGCCGCGACTTGCTAGCGTCCTCAAGCGAGAGCCCGGTGATAAACGTGATGTAGCTCGGCACGAGCGGCAGCACGCAGGGCGACAGGAACGAGAGCAACCCGGCCGTGAATGCGATGAGGACGCCAATCGATGCGGAGGATTCCATGTGCTAGCGAGCTCGGGCGGGGTGAGAATCGTGGGCAGCCGTGCAGGCGGCGCAGTGGCCGTACACGACGAGCCGCTGCCGTACGGCCACGAAGCCACGGTCACGCGCGACGTCGGTGGCGTGTGCGCTCAACGGGCCTTCGTGGACCAACTGGACGCTTCCGCATTCGGTGCAGAGCAGTTCTTCGAGCGATACATCATCACGCACGGCGTGGAAACGCCGAAACCCTTCGCGACGATCCTCTTCGAGCACCAGTCCGCAGTCAATCAATGAGTCGATAGTGCGATACACGGTCGCGGTGCCGGGCGCTGGCCCCAGTTCACGCAGCCGCGCAACAATCTCATCCGCCGCAAGCGGCTCAGTGGCGCCGAGTACCACTCGGGCAATCGCCAGCCGTTGCGGAGTGGCTGGAAGCCCACGGCCCTGCAGCCATGCGCGAAACCGCTCGACCGACTCGTCGCGGGCCAGATCGAGCGCGGAGGTCACGTGATGGGCTCCAGAAAGACCGTCCGAATTTCATTCGCGCTCATCCGGTGCGCATCCAGCGCCTCGCCGGCCCGCTCCTGCACGCCCCGCACCACGCGCTCGACAGTGGCCAGCGGGGCGTCGGCCTCGGCAATGACCTCGACTTCCCACTTGCCGCGGTCGGGCCCCTTTCGCGTCCAGCGATACGACGCGGTCAGCACTTCGGTGCGCGGATCGTCCGGTTCGGCCGACGCCGCATCCTCAGGCGCTGGCTCAACCGGCAGGTCGAACTCTAACGGTGTTTCGCCGGCGACCGAGGCGACAACCGGGGGCGTAGCCGCGAGCACCGCGACTCCCGTCTCCATGGGCCCCTGACGGATCGACGGAAAGAAATACGCCTCAACGATCCGGCCGGGCTCGATATGCTCGGCGATCGCTCGAATGAACCGCTCGCGGGTCTCGGTGATCACGGCTTCAAGATAAGGGAGCGGGTAGCCTGAATACGAGCGTCAGAGGAGTGCACCGGGGTCGCGCTCGAAGGCCACGCGAAGCCCTGCACGCGCGGGCACCTCGAAGGTGGTCAGGAATCGCCGCGCCACCTTGGAAAGCGCAGCGGTCCGCCATGCGCGCAGCACCAGGTGCCAGCGCCAGCGGTCCTTGATCTTGTCCACGGCACAGGGGGCCGGCCCGATCACTTCGATCGATCCCTCCGGGAGTGTCGCGATCGCGCGCTGCAACCACTCACCGGCCGCCGCCGCCAGTTCGGCCGCCGCTGCCTCGTTCGTGGCGCTGATGACGATGTTGGCCAGCCGCACCGTGGGCGGATAGGCGGGGCTTTCGCGCCCGGCGAGCTCCTCACGCACGAACGCGTGGTAGTCGTGGTTGAGCGCGGCCGTCAGCGCGTAGTGGGTGGGCAGGCGGGTTTGCACAATCACTTCACCGCCCTTCGGCCCCCGCCCGGCCCGGCCCGCAACCTGGCTCACAAGCTGAAACGTGCGCTCCGCCGCGCGGAAATCCGGCAGGTTGATGCCCACATCGGCGTCGATCACACCCACGAGCGTGACGTTTGCGAAGTCGAGTCCTTTGGCAATCATCTGCGTACCGAGGAGTATGTCCACCTCGCCGCTGCGCACGCGATCGAGAATTTCCGCGTGCGCCCACTTGCCGCTGGTGGTATCGACGTCCATCCGCGCAATCCGCGCGTTGGGGCATCGCTCGGTGAGCACACGCTCCACCTGTTGTGTGCCCGTGCCGCGCTGGCGGAGCGTTGCCGCACCGCACTGCGGGCAGCTCGTGGCGAGTGGCTCACCGTGCAGGCAGTAGTGGCAAAGAAGGCGTTCGGGTACGCGGTGATACGTGAGTGAGATGGAACAGCGTGGGCAGGCGCTGACCCATTCGCAGGCGCTGCACTGCACAAACGCCGAGTAGCCGCGCCGATTGAGCAGCACGATGCTCTGCTCACCGCGAGCAAGGCGCGCCTTGAGCGCGAGTTCAAGAGGCTCGCTGAGGATTCCGCGCAGCTGCCGGTCTGCCGGAGGCGTTGGTGACTTCCTGGTCTGCCGAAGATCAATCAACTCCACGCTGGGCAGTCGGCCGCCACCCACGCGCTCGGGCAGCGAAAGGAGTGCGTACTTCCCCTCCCCCGCGTTGTGCCAGCTCTCCAGCGACGGTGTCGCGCTTCCGAGCACGCACACCGCGCCGGCCGCGCGCGCGCGCACGATCGCAACGTCGCGTGCGTGATATCGGGGCGACTCCCCCTGCTTGTAGGTCGCCTCGTGCTCTTCGTCGACAATCACGGCACCGAGGTTCGGCAGCGGCGCAAAGACAGCCGAGCGCGCACCGACGGCAATGCGGCGCGTGCCCGCGCGGAGCGCCTTCCAGGCGTCGTAACGCTCGCCGTCGCTCAGTGCCGAATGCAGCACCGCAACCTGGTCGCCAAACACGGCGCGGAACCGGTCCACGGTCTGGGGCGTGAGGGCAATCTCGGGCACGAGGACGATCGCCGCCTGCCCGCGGATCTCAACCACCTCACGGAGCAGCTCGAGATACACCAGCGTCTTTCCGCTGCCGGTGACGCCATGCAGCAACGTCACACTACCGGGGTCCGCAGCCTTCAGTGCTGCGATCACTCCAGCTTGTTGGGGCGTCGGGGTGACGGGGTTCAGCGACCCGCTCGAATCGCGCGAAGCAAAGGGATCGCGATTCACCGTTTCCCGCTCGACGGCAACGAATCCGCGCTTCACCAGCGCGCTGACCGTTGCGGGCGAACAACCCAGCGTGCCGAGCGCCCGATCCGCCTCCACCCGCCCGCCCTGTGCCTCGACGAACTCGTAGAGCGCGCGCTGCTGAGGGGCGCGCTTGAACGCTGCATCACGTTCGGTGAGCGTCGGCAGCGCGCGCGCGATGGTCAGGATGCGTTTGCTCCTCACCGCTGGATCTGGGCGCTTGGCAGCGCCG
>JARIET010000048.1 GCA_031127185.1 Gemmatimonadota bacterium
TCCGGCTCGATCCACGCCGTTTTTCCCGCCGACTCCACGGCGTGGCCGCCGGTCCTGCGCGTCTGCCGGCGTTCACCCCTGTGAACCCGCTGCTGCGCTCTCCGGTCTACGCCGCGCTGTCCCCCACGGGGGGACCGGCTGAACAAGAGCGGCGCCTGGACCTACCTCCCCGTCGACGGCAGCCCCCGCTTCAACAAGGTCTGGTACAACGGCAACGTCGCCTTCGCCGTCGGCGAAGACGGCACGCACGCCAAGTACGCCGACGGTGTCTGGACCGTCACCCAAGAAGACAGCCGCCTGCGGCTCTACGGCGTGAGCGGCACGAAGAACGCCGACATGTGGGCCTGCGGCGAGAACGGCCTGATGCTGCACTTCGACGGCGCCACCTGGACGCCGGTTGATCTCGGCACCGCGCAGTCCCTGTGGGCGGTCCTCGCGTTGAGCGAGACCGACGTCTACGTCGTCGGCGGCGGCGGCTTCGCGGCCCACTACGACGGCTCCCCGACTTCGGTGGCCGCGTCAGCAGCAGCATTCGTACCCCCGACGAGGCGCTGCGCATCGCGCTGCGTGAAGAGCTCGTGCGGCTGTGGCTGCCCCAGTGGTGTGGCCTGTTAGAGCGCAGCCTCGCGGTCGACGGAAAAGGCTGGTTGGTGGGAGACACGCTGACCATCGCCGACTTGAAGCTCGTGCACTGGTTCGACAAGCTCACCAACGGCAGCCTCACCGGCATCCCCACCGATCTCCTGCACCCCTTTCCGGCGTTGACCGCCTGGCGGGAGCAAACCCATCGGGAACGGGCTGCCCGCATCCTCCACCACCGCGTAAAGAACAACCTGCAGATCGTGTCCAGCCTGCTCACGCTGCAGGCCGACCAACAGTCCGACCCGGTCGCACGCTCGGTGCTCTTGGAGAGCGCCCATCGCGTGATCTCGATGGCGCTGATTCACGAGCAGATGTACGGCGTCACCAGCCTGGACCGCATTGACCTCGGCGCCTACGCGAGCCGCCTCGTCGACTACCTCCGCGCCGCGCTCGCGCCGTCTGCGCGGGTCAAGGTGGTCGCGGCCGATGTCCGGGTCACCCTCGATCTCGCGGTCCCGCTCGGGCTGATCCTCAACGCGCTCGTCACCAACGCGTTCAAGTATGGCACCCCCCAACGGCCCGTCGACCGCACAAATCCGCCCCCATCCGACGAAGATTGGGACGTTCGTGTCACGATCGGCGAGCACGAAGGCTCGATCGTCATCGAAGTCGCGGACCGCGGACCGGGGCTACCCGAAGGCTTCAACCCCCGAAAGTCGTCCAGCCTCGGGCTGCAGATCATCCAGTCACTCGCGCGCCAGCTGCGTGGAAAACTCACCGCGACGAGCCCGAAAGGCGCCGTTCTCCGGTTCACCTGTTCCAACGCCACGCCGCCGCCGAACGTCCCGTAGCACGTTAGATTAACAGGCTTTATTCCCTATGTGTGAAGAAGCTTCATATCCCGTGGCCGCGCGCCTCCACATGGGCTACACAAACCCATGGCCACTTTCCGTACCATCCCTCTGGGCCCCCCCTCCGGGCCCGCGCTGTCGGTCTACAGCACCACCTTCGGCGCTGGGGATCGTCAACAGAGCGTCCTCGTGGTGGAAGATGAGGCGGTGATCGCGCTCGACATCAGCCAGCGCCTGCGGAGGCTCGGCTACAAAGTCTGCGGTGAAGCGGACACCTTTGAATATGCGCTCGCGCTGTTCCGGGAGACCGCTCCCGACTTGGTGCTGCTCGACATCTCCATCCGCGGCAGCATCGACGGCATCGAGACCGCGCGCGCGATCTGCCGCGAGCGCGACGTCCCCGTGGTGTTCCTCACCGCGTTCGCCGATGACAACACCCTGCGGCGCGCCGCCGAAGTCTCGCCCTACGGCTACCTGCTCAAGCCCTTCGATGAGCGCACGCTCGCGGTCACGCTGCGGGTCGCGCTGGAGCGCCACGCCGCGGACACCCGCGTGCGCGTGCTCAGCGCCGCGATGGACTCGGCCACGGTCGGCATCTCCCTGCTCGACGCGCGCGATCGCGCCTCGCGCGTGGTGTTCTCCAACGCCGCGCTGATCGCGATGGCCGGAGGTCCGCACGAAAACGCGCTCCGGGCGCCGCTGACCTTCCTGTCCGATGATCCGCAGAGCCCGGTCGTGCAGCGCCTGCGCGAGGCGGTGGAGACCAAAACCCACGCCGAAGGCACGGTGCTTGGGCGGCGTCCTACGGGCGAGCCGCTGTGGCTGTCCGTCACCGTGTCCCCTGCCCCCGATCGCAGCGGGCAGGTCACCCACATGCTGGTGTTCCATCAGGACATCACCCGCGAACGAATCGCGGAGTCGAGCCTCGCCGCCAGCCAGCGACTCGAGCTCGCCGGCCGTTTGGGAGCCGGCGTCGCGCACGACCTGAACAACGTGTTCGGCGCGATCATGACCTTCACCGATCTCGCGGGGAACGGCCTCGATGACCCGATGCGCTGCGCCCTGCTCGGCGAGGTCCTCGCGGCTGCGGACCGCGGCGCCGCCGCCACCCGAAAGTTCCTTGACTTCGCCCACCACACCGAAGACGCCGCCGAAGTCGTGTCGGCCCTTTCGCGCGTCATCGGCGATGCCCGTCCGATGCTGGTCCAGATGGTCGGTCCACACGTGCGCATCTCGCTTCGGGTGACGCCTGAGCCGATGCTCGTCCCAGCGGACCCCACGGCCATCGAGCAGATCCTGCTCAACGTAGCGGCGCTCGCCAGCGACAAGATGCCCGACGGCGGCTCGATCTTCATCAGCACCACCTGCCCCGATACGGCGACTACACAGTTTGAAGCCGGACAGTACGTCAAGATCGACTTCGTTTACTCGGCCACGAACGGGAGCATGGAGCGCAACCTGCGCCAGCTCGCGTTGGGCGCGTACACCGACAGCGACTCGATGTTTGTCACCTGCCGCATGCTGGTGGAGCGCGCGGGTGGCACCCTCTCGAACCACGTGGACGCTGCCGGGATGGTGGTGTCCATCGAATTGCCGGTCACCAGCACGCTGATCACCCCCGAAGCCGGCCATATCACCGGCTCCGCGAGCGCCAACGCCGCCGGTGCTTGGTGCTTGCTCGTGGAAGACGAGCCGGCCTCCCGACGCGCCTACGCGCGGGCCCTCGAGGCGGTAGGCTTTCAGGTCGCGCAGGCGGCCAGCGCCGAGATGGCGTTCCGCGAGCTCCAAACCCGAGGGGCAGCCATTCGTCTGGTGATCTGCGACGTCGTGCTGCCGGGCCTGAGCGGAACCGCCGTGCTGGAGCGCGCAGCCCTGCTCGCTCCGGGCGCGGCCACGCTGGTCATCACCGGGTCGCGGAACCGAAACGGCCTGCCGCCCGAGACCACCGTGCTGTGGAAGCCCTTCGGCGCGGACACCTTAGCGCGGCGCGCGCTCGATGCGTTGCCGCAGGTCGAAACCCCGCTGGCGCCGTTGCTGTACGTGGAGCCGCTCGTGCAGAAGGCGATCGGCGCCATCCGCAACAGCACCGCAGAGGCCGCCGACCAGCCGAACGTGCTGGTGGTGGACGACGACAAAATGGCGCTGGCGGCGATCGGTGCGGTGCTCGAAACTCGGCGTATTAACGTCATCCGCGCAGAGTCAGGCGCCGAAGCGCTGGCGTTGGCAGCCCAGAATGACATCCAGCTTGCGTTGGTGGACGTCAACCTGCCGGACGGGGACGGCGTCGATCTGCTCGCGTCCCTACGCGCGGGAGATGCGCTGCTGCCGACGATCATCATCACCGGTGACCGCTCGCTGGAGACGGCGCAGCGCTCGATCCGCGCGAAGGCCGGGGCGTACATCACCAAGCCGTTCGACCGCACCCAGCTGGTCGAAGAGGTCGAACGCGCCATCGCCGAGGGACAATTGGCGCGCCTGCAGCGGAAGTTCCTCCTCTCCAAGGCAGGTCTGAGCTCGCAGTTCGTCGACTTCGCCACCACCGCGGCCGATCTGGATGCCGCGATCGCCGTCTTGTACATGGCCTATCAACCGATCGTCCGACCCCACGACCGCTCGGTGTTCGCCTACGAAGCCCTGATGCGCACGCACAGCGAGACGCTGCGCGATCCCTCCCAGCTGCTCGCCGCGGCCGAGGCGCTCGGGCGCATCACCGAGCTCGGGCGCGCGGTGCGGGAGAGCGTCGCGACGACGCTGCTTCAGAACCCGCACGTGACCGAGCCGATCTTCGTCAACCTGCACCCCAGCGAGCTTCGCGCCGACCTCGCGCTAGAGACCGAGCCGCTGCTCCCGTTCGCGTCGCGGGTGGTGCTCGAGGTCACCGAGCGCGACCAGATCGGCTCGGAAGAGAGCCTGCATGAGACCCTCCGGGTGCTGCGCGGCGTCGGGTATCAGCTGGCGCTGGATGACCTCGGCGAGGGCTACGCCGGACTCTCGTGGCTGATCAAGCTGCGCCCGGACATCGCCAAGCTTGACATGTCGCTCGTCCGGGACATCGATGGCTCCGCGCTCAAGCGCGAGCTGGTGTCGTCGCTGGTCGGCGTGGGCCGTCGCGCCCGCACCGTGATCGTTGCTGAGGGGGTAGAGACCGAGTCGGAAGCGCAAGTGCTGACCGATCTCGGGTGCGACCTGCTGCAAGGGTACCACTTTGCCAGGCCGGGGCTGCCCTTCCCCAAGGTACAGCCTCTGAGTCCTGCCGCACCGAAGGCAACGGGGACGCGGACGGTCATCCATTGACCGCCGATTCGGGAGCGACGGTCGAAACTGCCGCATCGACGCTGCAGCCGCTGCTCTCCATCGCGAGCGCGACTACGCTCGTCGAGCTGGTCGGGCGATGCGCGCGGGTGCTCTCTACGTTCGACGGGTTGGATGCACACCTCTTAGTGCTGTGGCGCGCGGACGGAGCGACGCTGGATCTGGTCTATGCCCGCGGCCTGAGCGCCGCGAGTGAGCACGCGGCGGAAGCCGCAGCGCTCTCCGGGCACGCAGGCGAGGTCGCTCGATCGGGACAGGCGGCGTGGGTTGACCACCCGGCCGCCGAGGGCGCCGGCCAACGCGTCGAGCTGTGGCTCCCGGTGAAGGTCGAAGGCAAAACATACGGTGCGTTCGGCGTGTTTACCGCAGACACGGCGGTGGTATCGGCGCATCAAGACGCGCTCACCACGATCGCCGAGCTGATCGCGCTCGCCTGTGAGCGCATCGCAGCGGGGATGCCGGCTCGGTTCGCGCGCGTCCTCGCGACCGACGGCCCGGCAGAAGCAGGGCCGAGCGTGAGCTACCTGCTGAGCACCGTCCCCGATGCCGTCGTCGGGATTGGGTTGGACGGACGCATCCTGTACTGGAACCGCGGGGCCGAGGCCCTCACCGGGTACTCCCAACAGCAGGCCGTCGGCCAGCCCGTCACGATCATCATGCCGGAGCGCTTTCGCGCCGCTCACCTGCGCGGCATGGCGCGCCACATTGAGACGGGGGAAGCCCGGGTCATCGGGCGCCCCGTCGAGCTGATAGTGGTGCACGTCGAGGGCCACGAAGTGCCGGTCGAGCTCTCGCTCAGCCGCGTAGACGAAGGGCAAGGCGTGTACTTCATGGGCGTGCTGCGCGACATCCGCGGTCGTAAACACGCCGAGGAGCTACGGGCCGAAGAAGCGCAGCGCATCCGCCGCTTCACCGAGGCGTTGCTGCAGATCGGCCGCCACGCAGCGCAGGATTTTGAACCGTTCAAGAAGGACTTGGCGCGGACCACCGCCGAAGCGCTGGGCGTAGATGCCGTCACGTTCTGCCGGATGACGGACGCCGGAATGGTGTGCCGGGACCGCTACGAGCCCAACCCGAACCTCCACTCCTCGGTGACGCTGCAGCCCCCCCAAGAGATGGTCGCGTACCTAAGCGCCCTGAACCATGAAGATTCCATCGTCGCGCCCGACGTACAAACCCATCCTGCGACCAGCGTAATCTATGAGCAGCTGCTCGCCCCCAACGGCGTAGTCTCGATGCTCGACGCCCCGATGCGGGCGTTCGGCGACACCATCGGCATAGTGTGCGTGGAGTCGAAGACCACGCGGGACTGGAGGCCAAGCGAGGTCTCCTTCGTGAAGCATGTCGCCGCCGCGATGCTTCAGGCGGTGGAGCGCTCCGAGCGGCAGCGACTCGAAGCGCGCGACTCGGTGATCCTCGCGTCCATCGGCGATGCGGTGATCGCCTGCGACACCGAAGGTCGCGTCACCTTGATGAACCCCATCGCCGAACAGCTCACCGGCTGGTCGACCGCCGATGCGATCGGCCGCCCGATCTCCGACGTGTTCCGCATCATCTCCTCGGAGACCCGCGAGCCCGCGCAGATCCCGGTGGAGTCGGTGCTCGCGACCGGGATGATCCACGGGCTCGCCAACCACACGGTGCTGATCCGCCGCGACGGCAGCGAGACGGCGATCGCGGACAGCGCGGCGCCGATCGTCGAAGAAGGCGCGATCATCGGCGTCGTGCTCACGTTCCGGGACGTGACCGAAGAAGAGGCGGCAAGACGGGAGATCGAGAGACAGAACCTTCGCTTTCGCTCGCTTGGCCAAGCGCTGCCCGACAAGCTGTTCTCCATGACCCTCGACGGGAAGGTGCGGCACTGGCTCGACAACAGCGACGCGACGCCCCTCAGGAGCACCGAAGCCTTGCCGGCCGCCACGGAGGACGCGCTGCGCAGAGCGGTCGAGGCTTCCGTGCAAGAAGGCAAGGTACAAACCGTCGAGTATGCGGGAACAGGGGCGCACTCGCACGAATACTACGAGGCGCGCGTGGCCGCGATGGGCGCGGGCGAAGCGACCGTGCTGGTCCGCAACATCACCGAAAAGCGCGAGCAGGTGCACGCGCTGGAGCAGGAGCGCGCCCGGCTGAGCACGGTGCTCTCCAGCACCTCGGCGGTGATCTATGCAGCGCGTCTGCCCACATTCGAGATCGAGTACGCGAGCGACTCGGCGCTCGCCGTGCTCGGGTTCACCGCCGCAGAGTTCAGCGCGCCCGGGTTCTGGGAGCAAGGCCTGCACCCCGACGACCGCGACCGCGTGTTCGCAAACCTGCCGCAGCTTTTCGTTCACGGTCGCCACCAGCACGAGTACCGCCTTCGGCACCGGGACGGGCACTACCTGTGGCTCCGGGACGACGTACGCTTGGTCTACGACGCTTCCGGCGCGCCAGTCAGCGCTATCGGCGCTTCGTTCGACATCTCCTCACGCAAAAACGATGAAGCACGGCTGAATCGCCTCTTGGAGCTGAAGCGCCTCGTCCTCGCGGTCTCGCACACCTTCTTGGACGCCGACGGCGGAGATGGGGCGCAACGCGTGGAGCGCGCGCTGGCCGCCATCGGGGGAAGGATCAGCGCCCAACGGGTCTACCTGTACGCTGTGGATCGTGCTGCGGCGTCCAACCCCCATGAGTGGTGCGCCCCGGGCGTGGCGTCTCGCCGTTTGGAGCGGAAGCACGTCCCACGCGCCTGGTTTGACGAGCACTTCGGCGGGATCACGACGAGCGACGCCCTGCAGATATCCGGGCGCTCCTCGGGTCCAGCCTCGGCGATGCTGAGCGCCGGAAGCGACGTCCAAACCATCGCGGTGCCGATGGTCCTCAACGGTGAACTCCAAGGGATGTTGTGCCTCGACGCCCCGGACACCGCCCCGTTAGAATTCGAAGAGTTCGCCTCGGTGCTACAGCTGATCGCCGGGGCGATCACCACCGGCTTGCGCCGCATCAATGATGATGACGCCCTGCATCGTCTCAACGAGCGCATGTCGGTGCGCAGCGAGCGCCAACGCGCACTTTTGGCGCTGGCGAACGATCTGGCGCGCGCGACCAGCCGCGGCGCGTTGCTCGCTGAGCTTCGTCGCAGCTTGCTAGCGGTGCTCCGCCACGAACACGTCAGCTTCCTCGAGCTGGATCCAAGCAGCGGGCGGTACCGGCTGTGGGCGATTGAAGAGACGTCGTCGCCGGAAGCCGAGCTCCGGAACAGCCTCGCGCCGTTGACCGCGCCGGGCTCTGGTCTCTCAGCCACCGAGCTGGTCGGCACCGCGATGGGCTACGCCCTCTCGACCAGCAAGCCTGTCACCACCCGCGAACATGAGCGCAGCGCGTTCTCCGACTGGGCCACCGCGCACCAACGCACCGGGGACAAGCATTACATCGTCATTCCGATGATCGGCGCGATCGGCACCTTCGGAACGTTGAACGTCTCCGGCGCCGACGACGCCGTACCGACGGTCGAGCAGATCGACTGGGCCGCGCAGTGCGCCGCGATCGCGTCGGCGCACCTGTCCAAGCAAGCGGCGCAGGAGCAGCTGCTGCTCGCCAACGCGCAGCTCGCAGATCGGGTAGAGTCCCGCACCCGGGAGCTCGGCGCCAGCGACGACCGCTTCCAACGGCTGTTCCAATACGCACCCCAAGCGATGCTGATCACGAACGAAGCGGGCGTGGTCGTTCAATCCAACCGCACCGCCCAAGCCTTGTTCGGCTACGATGATGCCGCGTTGATCGGCATGGTCTGCCGAACCTTACTGCCGGACTCGGATTGGTCGGCCGCACAAGCAGACGCCGGAGATGTGGGGACGATGCGCGGCGTTCGAAAGGATGGCCTTTCGTTTATCGCTGAGACCGGCCTCGTAAAATTGAACCTGAACGGTGAGCCTCACGTGCTCGTCGGACTGAGCGACGTCAGCGAGCGCGTGACCGCACAAGCCACCGTCACCCAATCGCTCCGCGAGAAGGAGACCCTCCTCATGGAGATCCATCATCGCGTAAAGAACAACCTGCAGATCATCTCCAGCTTGCTGATGTTGCAGAGCCAGCAAATGCCTTCCGAGACCGCCAAAGCGATGCTCGAGGAGAGCGTGTTCCGCGTCCGATCGATGGCGTTGATCCATCAACAGCTCTACGGGGCCGAGTCGCTGGAGCGGGTGGATCTGGGCAGCTACGCGCGCTCGCTGGCCGAGTCGGTGCGCTCTACCTTCGCGCCCACAGCGCGGGTACATGTCTCGGCCACGCTCGCCGAGGTCACCGTCGACTTTGCGGTTCCGCTCGGCCTCATCCTCAACGAGCTGCTGACCAACGCCTTCAAGTACGGGGTGCGGCAGGCCCAAACCCTGCCGGTGGACGCAGCGGAGCCGTCCACCGCTGCGGCACCCGAGTGGGACGTGCTGGTGGAGATCTGCTCCGCGGACGACGCGGTGCGCGTCGCAGTCACCGACCGTGGCCCCGGCTTGCCGCCTGGCTCTGACCCCGCCAACTCCAACACGCTCGGCCTCCAGTTGGTGCGTTCGCTCACCCGACAGCTTCGGGGACGGTTCTCGGTCGTCGGCCCGCGCTTCGAAGTGGTCAGCCCCTTGGCACGCGCAACATGAACGCCCCGGTCCACGTCCACGAGGCCGAGCGCCTGCGGGAGCTCAGCTCCTACGAGATCCTCGACACGCCGCCCGAGGTCGAGTTTGACGACATCGTGCGCCTCGCGAGCGCGCTCTGCAGCTGCCCCATCGCAGCGATCAGCCTCATCGACGCCGAGCGCCAATGGTTCAAGGCCCGCGTCGGATTGACGCCCTCCGAGACCTCCCGCGACGTCGCGTTCTGCGCCCACGCGATCCTCGACGTCTCGGTCATGCAGGTCAGCGACGCCACCGCAGACCCCCGCTTTCAGGACAACCCCTTGGTCACCGGGGAGCTCGGAATCCGCTTTTATGCAGGTTTTCCTCTTGTTGGCAGCGGTGGATTGCCGATCGGCACGCTCTGTGTGATCGACAAGACGCCCCGCCAGATTTCGGCTACGCAGCTGGAGTCGCTCCAAAGCTTGGGGCGCCTCGCCGTCACCCAGTTGGAGCTACGCCGCACGCTGATTCGCAACCGCGACGCCCAGCGGCGGATCGCGCAAAGCGAAGAAGCGCTGTCGATGGCGGTGGTCGCGGGGAGCATCGGACTCTGGAACTTGAACCTTATTTCGGACTCAGTAACGCTGAGCGCCTTGCTCGAGACGATGCTCGCGCTCTCCTCCGACGGGGGGGCCCGACCGGCGCGCGATCTTTTCGATCGGATCCACCCCGATGACCGCGCAGCGCTGGAGGCGAGCGTTCAAGAGGCGATCGTTCAACGTTCGCGGCTGGATACCGAGTTCCGCGTGCTGATGCCCAACGGTCGGGTGCGCTGGCTCCACAACACGGGTATCGCCGACTACGACGCCGATGGGGACCCGATCCGCATGACCGGCACGGTGCGCGACATCACCGATCGCAAGCGGGTGGAGAGCGAGGTCCGCTTGCATCAAGAGCGCTTGGACCTCGCGGCCCAAGCCTCCAATACGGGCGTCTGGGACTGGACAACCGACACGAGGGCCTGGTTTGTGTCGGACACCTCCGCCGCCATCCTCGGTTGGCCACCGAGCGCCACCCCGACGCTCGCGGAGTGGCAGGCGCAGATGCACCCGGACGACAGGGCACACGTTGAAGCCTTCGTCAACTCAAAGCTCGCCGATCCGCTATGCTCCCATTGGGCGGTAGAGCACCGAGCGATGCGCCTCGACGGCTCGGTCTGTTGGCTGGGTGTAAACGCACGCGTCATGCGAAACGCTGCGGGTGAGGCCATCCGCATGACCGGCACCCACCGAGACATCACCGAAGCCAAGGAGCGGGAGCAGGTGCTGGCCGAAGCGCGCGCCACCGCCGATCAAGCCAACTCGGCCAAGTCGGCGTTTCTGGCGAACGTCAGCCACGAGATTCGCACCCCGATGCACGGCATCATCGGCATGGCCCACTTGCTCGCTGAGTCGACGCTGAACAGCGAGCAACGGGACTACCTGAACGGCATCGAGGCCTCCGCCCAGAGCTTGTTGTACTTAGTGAACGACATGCTCGATGTCGCCAAGATCGAAGCGGGGAAAGTACGGCTCGACGTACACGCGTTCGCGATGGGGGACCTGCTGCAGCTCGTGCACCAGCAGGTGCGCGCCGCAGCAGCGGAAAAGAAGCTCAACCTCGAGCTGATCTTGGCGCCGGAGCTCGACTTGACCTTCGATGGCGACATGGCGCGGCTGAGGCAGGTGTTACTCAACCTCCTCGGCAACGCGATCAAGTTCACCGACAGGGGCAGCGTGACGCTGCATGTTTCGCAGGATGGTGGAAGCGAAGAGCGGCCGATGCTCCGCTTCGAGGTGACCGACACCGGCATCGGAATCCCCGAAAGCGAACGGGCATCCTTGTTTCGGCCCTTTCAACAGGTGGACTCGTCGGGCACTCGTCGCTTTCAGGGCACCGGGCTCGGGCTGGCGATCTGCAAGAACCTCGTGCAGCTGATGGCCGGCACCATCGGCGTAGACGCCCATGCTCCCCAAGGGAGCACGTTTTGGGCGCTGATCCCGCTGTCTGTCTCGGAGAGCAAGCCCGTACGCGTTTCGATGTCGCAACCGCCCACGAGCCGGGCCAAGCCGATCTTCGTCGGTCGGAACGTGCTGGTGGCGGAGGACAACGAGATCAACCAGAAGATCTTCACGGCGCGCCTAAAGAAGCTGGGATTCCGGCTGAGAGTGGCGCGGAACGGCCAGGAAGCGTTGGACGCCGTCGAACAGTTTCCGTTCGATCTCGTGTTGATGGACTGCCAGATGCCGGTCATGGACGGCTACGAAGCCACCAAGCACATTCGGAGCCACTCCGATCCCAACATCGCGGCCGTACCGATCATCGCCATGACCGCCAACGCGATGTCCGGCGAGCGGGAGCGCTGCTTGGAAGCGGGGATGAACGACTTCGTCACCAAGCCGTTCGACGACCTCCAATTCCTCACCGCGCTGCAACGATGGCTCCCGACCCAGACCACCGAAATCGCCCCCCCGGCTGGCGCTCTGGCCGAGGTGTTCGATCGTGAGGCCTTCGCGCGCGTCACCGGAGCCGAGGTAGGCGTCCACAACGCGCTCGCTTCCGAGCTGCTCGACCTGTTCATCTCCGGGACCCCCGCCGTGGTGGAGGCGATGAACGAGGGCCACCGAAGCCAGAACTGGCAGACCATCCGCCGGGCGGTGCACACGCTGCGTTCGAACGCCGCCTACGTAGGCGGCATCAAGCTGGAGCCGCTGTGCAGCGCGCTGGAGATCGCCGTCGTGCGGACCCCGGTAGACACCCAAGACGTCACCCGGCTGGTCGACAGCATCCAGACCGCGCACGCCGACCTGTTAGTGGCGCTTAGGACCGTTCGATAGCCAAATTCAACGCGGATTCTGCGGCGGCGCCTTCGGTCACGGCCCACACGTGGACTGGCTCGGGGATGCCTTTCAGTCGATGACTTCCGGCATCTACGAGCGGTGCGGCGCCCAATCGGGACGCGACGGCATGGCTCATGACGATGGGGTAGCCCAAGGTGCGGCAAAGGCCCTCGAGGCGACTCGCGAGGTTGACGGCCGCGCCGATCACCGTGAAGTCCAGCCGGGTGGGCGACCCGATGTTCCCGTACGCAACGTGCCCAAGGTGCAGCGAGAGTCCGATGACCAGCGGAGCCCTCCCCGCTGCCAGACGCTCCTGGTGCAGCGCTGACGCGCGCTCCAGCGCGCCGCACGCAGCACGAAAGGCCCGCGTCACCGCGTCGACGCGCGCAGTCTCGTCGCCCTCCACGCGAAAAACCGCGAGCACCGCATCGCCGATGAACTTCAGCACGTCCCCGCGCTCGGCCTCTACCTGTACCCGCGCACGCCCCGCCCGGCCGCGTCACGCACGCTGCTCGCGGTTCGTTCCGTTCCCGCCGATCCCTGAGGGGGGAACGGGAACGGCCAGTCCGTCCTCGATGCGTACGACCCGGCCCGCGCTCACGAGCCGG
>JARIET010000049.1 GCA_031127185.1 Gemmatimonadota bacterium
CGGTTCGCCTTACCGCCGAATAATCTCGAACCCGCCAAGGACGGCGGTGACATGGCCGCGGACGCGGCGCCTGGCGGAATCGTAGCCGGGAGTGACCCAGGCGTCGCCGCGCTTCTCAAGGCCCGAGCGACTGAAGTCGGCGAGAAATGTCCTTGCCGTCACGCGGACGCCAACGTCCAGCGGAACCCGCAACACCATCGAGCCGACGGCGACATTCGCCGAAAGGTCCACTTCTCCATCCCACGCGCCGGACAGGTCGTAGTCCAGCGTCCCGGCGCCGACGTTCACGTGCACTCGTCGCGCCCGCGAGTTCCCGCCTCGGCGCACCGTGACTGATGCTGCCCCGACGTCGAGGTCGAGCAACGCCAGCGGCTCAGGGTTGGGCGCCGAAAAATCGACCCGCGTCTCGCTGGCCCCGGCACGCATCATCAGTTCGGAGAGGCGCAGGCCGCCCAACTCGAAGTCGCCACGGGTCGCGCCAAGTTCGAGCGTCAGGCGCATGGGTACAGCGCGCGAAAGTTCCGCGTGGAGCGTGCTGCCCTCCCGAACTCCTGATCGCCACGCTGTCGTTCCGGCGCTGCGAGTGCCAATCGTCAGCGACCGTTCTGCCTCGTCAAATGCTGAAAGAGGCGCCGACCGCTCCGCGTCGTACCGAAGGCGCATTCGGTACAGCACGCGGTCATCCGTGGAACCCACCGCCACGGTACCGGCCGCATACTCCATCCTCACCGACGTCGCGGAATCGCCACGAAGCTGGCGGGACGATTCCAGCGTTCGCCACTCCTGCGCCGCTCCCTCTCCCGGCGCCGCGGCGCCGAGTGAGAGCAGTGCCGTGAGCGTTGCCAGCCGTCGCACGGTCAGCGCTGGCCGGCCGTCGGCGTCGCGGACGGCCGTCGCGCGGCAACCACGCCAGCGACGGGTGTTGGCGTTTGCCAACTTGGACTGGCCATAGCCCGTTGTGCCTGACTGCTGCGCGCCTGCGTGATTCCCGCGCGTGAGATGATCGCGGCGCCGAGCCCTGCGGTGCACGCCACCCAGGTCACAGCAAATGCCACGCCGCGCGCAATCGTTTCCGCAAGCGGCCACGGCGCCAAGGCCCCGGCAACTGCCCACGGAGAAAGCAGGATGGCGATACCGATCACCAGCGCCCGAAGCGCTGCCGCCCGGCGCGCCCTGTCACCGCCAGGAGGGCCCGGGCGCCAGCCACGGCCGACCACGACCGCCGTACCCAGGAAGCCGAGTGTCACTATGCCCGCGACCACGATGACATACGCGACAGCAGCGAAGGGTACCAGCAGTATTCCGAGCACAGAAAGCACGAGCGCCAGCAACAGCGCCGCCAGGAGCGGAAGTGCTGCGACCTGTCCCGCAACTCCAGCCACCAGCGAGTTGCCGTAGTGGCGCTCAAGCGCGTCAGCCACGGCGCCCAGATTGTCCGATGCAAGCACGAGCACGCCAACGCTGATCACGATGAGAACGGCGACCCAGCCGCCGACGAGCGCGAGGCGCTTACCGATCAGGGCGCCAGCCGAGCCAGAGCCGGCGTCGGGCCCAGCGGCGCCGCCGGCGAGTTGCAGCGTTTGCCCGCCCACGCGTCCACCCTCAGCACGCACCTTGCCGTCGATGGCAATGGCGTTGCCCGTGATCTCACCGCCAGCTGGCACCACGATGTCACCCCGGTAGGTGACAACGTCGCCGGTAACCGTCCCGCGAATCTCGGCGCTGCCATTGGCCACGGCGACGAGGCCCGTGACGGTGTCACCGGCGGATACGGCCCGAGCGCCTTCGGCAAACACTTCCGCCGCAGGGAGGGCGGGGAGGAGCGGGTTGGCGAGTGAAGCCAGTGCCTTTGACAGCTCAGGCGAGCGTGTCTTTGGCATCTGGGCCGCGAGCGGCGCGGCGGCTGCGATGACGCCCACGAGGGACGCCGCGGCTGTGAGTCGACCGCGAACAAGCACGAGTGCGCGCCAGCGGCGCACGAAGCCAGCAAGGGTCCGCACGGCTACTCCCGCGCGCGGCGAGAGGCCGACGCCAAGGCACGAAGCCCCAGCATCGCCGCACCGGCGCCAAGCACCAGCACGCTCATTCCTGCGACCACGGCCGCGGTTCCCTGCGCCGAGAGCACGCTTGTTGCCCCAGCGCCGAAGATCGTGCGAGCCATGGTCGCCGCAGCCGCAGTAAGGCCCTGCCGCAGTCGCTCGTCTGCGAGCCCGGCGAGGTACATCGCCACATCGGCCCGGAAGGCGAGCCAGACGGCCGCCGATGAGATACCGACAGCCAGCAGCGAGGCCGAGGCCGCCATGACGACGCGCATAGGCGTGGTCTTCGGCACGAGGCGCATCGCCGCTGAGGTCAGCGCGACATGCCAAGGCTCGACCACCTGCACTTGCGCCATCACCCGGTTGGCGAACGACGGTGCGGGCGCGAACCGCGGCAGGTCGTCGAGCGCGGCGGTCACACGGCGCGCGTCGTCGACCCGCGCTGCGCAGTCGGCGCACGATTCCGCATGCGCCTTGAGCGGCGCCATGCCGAAGCCGACCTCGCCGTCGAGCAGCAGGTCGATCTCGTTTGGAAGAAGGTGACGATGTTGCATACTGGCCTCTGAGTTGGGCTTACGGGGGTGGGGGCAGGCTTGTTTCAACGACAACTGCGAGTTTGCGGGAAGCGGTTTGCGGTGCGCGGATCACGGTATACGGTGTTCATTCGGGTTAATCGCGGACATGGTCCAACAGCTCCCGCAGCTGGATCCGGGCGCGGTGGATGTAGGTCTTCACGGTGCCCAGGGGGAGATCGAGGGTGGCGGCGATCTCTTCGTATGAACGGCCCTCAACGTGCCGCAGCACGATGCAGGCTCGGTATTCGGGGCGGAGCTGGCCAATGGCGCGCTCAATCGCGGACCCCAGTTCGCGGGCCTGGATTTCATCCAGCGCATTCTCCGCCGTATCGGCGATTTCGAACGACGTCGCCTCGATCTCCGACTCCGTGGAGGCGTTCGGCGACCCGCTGACTGACACCGTGTCGAGGTGGCGTTTGCGCAGGTGATCGATCGCGACGTTGTTGGCGATCTTGAAGAGCCAGCTCGAGAGCTTGAATTCGGGCCGATACTTGTCGATGTGGTTCAGGACCTTGATGAAGGCGTCCTGAGCGAGGTCCTCGGCGGTCGCGCCGTCCCGGACCATTCGGAAAATCAACGAGAAGACCGGCCGCTCGTAGCGACGAACAAGCTCGCGGAAGGCGTCTTCACGCCCACGCTGCGCCAGCGCGACGACATCCGCGTCCGGTACGTTCGTGAGATCGGGCGGGAGTGCCATTCTGTTGGACGAAACTTGCCCGTGCACATCCGCACGGGCAACTTCCACCTCCAATGGTACGAGCAGAGCCCGGGCCGCTGAATGCCCAAACCGGCGCCGCCGAGGCGGCTGCTGCGGCCGCTGGAGCGCCGGTCAAGCGCGCCTATGTCCAGCGCATGTTCTCAGATATTGCGCCCAGGTACGACCTGCTCAATCGCCTGCTCAGCCTGGGAATTGACCGCAGCTGGCGCCGCGCAGCTGTGCACGCGCTCGGGTGGACGCGGAAGCCGGCGGGCCGGTACCTGGACCTTTGCGCAGGAACCCTTGATGTCTCGGCGCAACTGGCGAGCGAGTCCGGTTTTGGCGGGCGGGTGGTTGCGGCCGACTTTGCCGAACCCATGCTGCGCTCAGGGCGGGGCAAGGGGCCCGCCGGCCGCATTGAACCGGTGGTGGCTGATGCGCTGGCACTGCCACTCGCGGGAGCATCGTGCGACGGTGCGATCGTCGCGTTTGGCATCCGGAACGTCGCCGGGCTCGACGCCGGACTGGAGGAAGTGGCCCGCGTGCTCGCGCCAGGCGCCCGGTTCGTGATTCTGGAGTTCTCGACCCCAAGCGTTCCGCTCGTTCGCGCCGGCTACCTGTTCTATTTCCGCTACATCCTGCCGCTCATTGGCGGCGCAATCAGTGGTCACCCCACTGCTTACAAGTATCTGCCCGAGTCTGTGGCGCATTTCCCGGAGCGGGAAGCGCTGGCGGAGCGGATGCGCCGCGCGGGGTTCACCACAGTCACCTGGCGCGCGCTGACCTTCGGGATTGCCGCGCTCCACGTTGGGGAAAAAGCATGACGCTCGACACGTTGGGCGAATTCATCTCCGCCATCGAGGCAGCCGGCGAGCTGGTTCGCGTCAAGGAACCCGTGCGCGCCAAACTCGAACTCACCGAGATCACCGATCGCGTGATGAAGCAGCCCGGGGGCGGCAAGGCGCTGCTGTTCGAGCATGTGATTCTCGACGACGGTTCGCGGTCGCCTTATCCCGTGGCGATCAACCTCTTCGGTTCAATGTCGCGGATGGCGATGTCACTCGGTGTGCAATCGCTCGACGAGCACGGCGCCCGGATCACGAAACTTCTGGACCTGAAGGTGCCCGAAGGGATGTTGGGGAAGCTCTCCCTCCTCCCGCGGCTGTTGGAAGTCTCAAAGTTTCCGCCGCGCACAGGGGGTTCGCTCGGCGGCACGCCGCCCTGCCAGGAGATTGTCTGGCGCGGCGACGAGATCGATCTCGGGAAGATTCCGGTCATCACCTGCTGGCCGGAGGATGGCGGCCCGTATGTCACCCTGCCGATGGTGATCTCGAAGGACCCGAAGCGCGGGATTCGGAATGTCGGGATGTACCGCGTGCAGGTGATGTCGAAAAACACGGTCGCGATGCACTGGCAGCGGCACAAGGTGGGCGCCGCGCATTGGCGCGAGATGGCCGAGAAGGGCGAGAAGATGCACGTGGTGATCGCGATTGGTGCAGATCCGGCGTCCGTCTACTCCGCGAGCGCGCCGCTACCGCCGACCGTGGACGAGTTCATCTTCGCCGGATTCCTGCGGAAGGCACCGGTGCATCTCGCCAAGGCCGTGTCCTGTGATCTCGAAGTCCCTGCTGAAGCGGAGTTTGTGATTGAGGGGTACATCGACCCGCGCGAACCGCTCGTGACGGAAGGGCCGTTCGGCGATCACACCGGTTTCTACTCCGAGGCGGACCTCTACCCCCTCGTGCATGTCACTGCGGTGACGATGCGAAAGAACCCGGTTTACGCCACGACGATCGTCGGTCGGCCGCCGATGGAGGATTTCTACCTCGGCCACGCCACGGAACGGATCTTCCTGCCGCTCCTCAAGCTGACGACGCCGGAGATCGTGGACTATCACATGCCGGCCGAGGGGATCTTTCACAACCTCGTGTTCGTTTCGATCAAGAAGGAGTTTCCCGGCCACGCCTTCAAGGTGATGAACGCGCTCTGGGGCGCTGGTCTGATGTCGCTCGCGAAGATGTTGGTGATCGTGGACGACTGGGTGAACGTGCGGAATCCGCAGGAGGCGTGGTGGGTGGCGCTCAACAACATCGATCCCGAGCGCGACGCACGTTTCTCGATGGGCCCCGTGGATGTGCTCGACCACTCAAGTCGCGCGTTCACGTACGGCTCGAAGATCGGGTTTGACGGCACGAAGAAGTGGCCCGAAGAAGGCTTCACGCGGAACTGGCCGCCGGTGATAGAGATGGATGTGGCGACAAAGGCGAAGGTTGATGCGATGTGGCCCAAGCTGGGTCTCTGATGTCCGCGACCGCGTCGGCCACCCCGTCATCTCCGCAGCCGGGCGGTGTGGACGGCCAGATGGTGGCCGGCTCGGGGTTGCTTGCGCGGTATGTCAATTTCGTCAAGCTGCCTCATACGGTATTTGCGCTGCCGTTTGCGCTCGTGGGCGTCGTCCTCGGCTCGTATCGAGCCGACGTGAGGGTCGGAACCGTCGGCTGGGTAATCGTGGCGTTCACCGCCGCGCGCTTTGCGGCGATGGGTTTCAATCGCATCGCCGACCGCGCCTACGATGCCCGAAACCCGCGCACCTCGATGCGAGAGATTCCGGCCGGGACGATGTCGGTGCGCGAGGCGTCCCTCGCGGTGGCGATGGCCGGCCTGACGTTCCTTGGCGCGGCGTGGATGATCAATCCCCTCTGTTTTGCGCTCGCACCGCTCGCACTCATCTGGGTGCTCTTCTACAGCTACACCAAGCGGTTCACCCGCTGGTCGCACATTGTGCTGGGGCTCGGACTCGGGATCGCTCCTGTCGGCGGCTACCTCGCGGTCACAGGTGTGTGGAGCGAGCCGTGGTGGCTGCTCGTGGTGCTGGCGACGGCGGTGATGACCTGGACTGCCGGGTTTGACATCATTTACGCCATGCAGGATGTGGAGATCGACCGCGCTGAGGGTCTGCACTCGGTGCCCTCACGGATGGGCCCGACGCGCGCGTTCTTCATCTCGCGGAGCTTGCACGTGGTAACGATTGGCTCCCTCGCGGCAGTCGGTGGCGTGATGAGCGGCGGCCTGTACTACTTCATGGGGTTGGCGATTGCCGGCGGCCTCCTCGTTTATGAGCAGTATCTGGCGTCAATCGGCCGGGTGCAGAAGGCCTTCTTCACAGTGAACATGGCATTATCCACCATTTTCTTCGTCTTCGTGCTGCTCGATCGCGTTCTGCCGTACCAGCCATTGGTGACTCCGTGAGCACCGACCCGATCGTGCTTGCGATGACCGGCGCTTCGGGCGCGCCGTACGGGATTCGCCTCCTGCAACAACTCCTGACAGCGCAGCGGCCGGTATCGCTGATTGTCTCGTCGCACGGCTTCAGGCTTCTGCGAACGGAGAGCGATGTGGGCGATGTGGCGGGGCTGCGGGCAGCGGCTGGCTCGGGTGCGTGGGACTCGTTCGTTACCCTGTTTGATGACGCCGATCGAGGCGCGGGGCCGGCTTCCGGCTCGGCGAAGAGCGCGGGCATGGTGGTCTGCCCGTGTTCGATGGGGACGCTGGCGTCGATCGCCGCGGGGACCTCGCGCTCGTTGGTGGAGCGGGCTGCCGACGTCACCCTCAAGGAGCGGCGCAAGTTGATTCTTGTCACGCGCGAAACGCCGCTGAGCGCGATCCATCTCGAGAACATGCTGCGGCTGACTCGCGCAGGCGCGGTGGTGTTGCCGGCGGCGCCGGGGTTCTACCACCGGCCAACGGAGATTGCGCAGCTCGTGGATTTCGTCGTGGCGCGGATTCTGGATCAACTCGGTGTGCAACAGTCGCTCGTCCCGCGTTGGGGCGATCCGCCGACGGAATAGGCGTTCGTGTTGATCGGACTTATCAGTGACACCCACGGCCTCCTGCGCGCCGATGTGCATTCCGTGTTCGCTGGCGTGGATCTCATCCTGCACGCCGGCGACGTCGGGGGAGTGGAGATTCTCGACGAGCTTGCGCTCATTGCCCCAGTCCGGGCCGTCTACGGCAACACCGACCCCAGCGACCACCCGGGCCTTGTCACCGCGTTGGACTTCACGCTGGAAGGCGTGCGGGTCCACGTCAGCCACGGGCACGAACTGGGTCGGACGGGCTCACCGCAGGCCCGGGCAGCGGCGTACGACGCTGATCTCATCGTTTATGGGCATACGCATCGTCAGCGCGTCGACCAGGTCGGCGCTCAACTTGTCGTGAATCCGGGGGCTGCGGGCGCCTGTCGGTACGACCTGCCGCCGACGGTTGCACTGGCCGAAATCGCTGCCGGCGCGGTGCGGGTGCGCCTGGTGGAGCTCAGCGCCTAATGGCGCCCGGGTCATCGGCTCGGCCTTTCACTGGCGAACCTCCGGACCCTGCTATAAATGTTTGCGTGATGCCTCGCGACTCGATCCTCGGCGACCGCTACGTCATCACGCGCGAACTCGCGCGCGACAACGATGCGGCGGTCTACCACGCGGAGGACCGCGTGCTCGGGCGCGATGTGGCTGTGAAGGTGCTGTCGCCGGAACAATCGGGGGCGATCGGCCAAGTCCGGTTCGACCGCGCCGTGGCGGCCATGTCACGACTGGTGCATCCCAACATCGTGCCGATCCTGGACAGCGGGTCGATCAAGGGGCAGCTCTACTACGTGACGCCGTTCGTGGGCAGCGATACGCTGCGCGCGCGCATTGCCCGCGAAGGATTGATGACACCGGACGAGTCCGCGCAGATCCTCGCCGACGTCGGGGAGGCGCTTGCTTATGCGCACGGCGCCGGACTGGTGCACGGCGATATTCGACCGGAGAACATCTTCTGCCACCACGGCCGTGCGATGGTGGCCGATTTCGGGATTGCGCGGGCGATTCAGGCAGCGTCTGGTCCGGACGCCTCAGAGGCGGCGACGGACGCGCGCACCGACATCTTTGCCCTTGGATGCGTGTCGTTCGAAATGCTGACGGGTGACCAGCCATTCCCCGGAAGCGCGGGAATCGTCACGGTGACCGACGCGCCGCCCGTTCCCCGCGTTCGCACCAAGGTGCCGACCACACCGTCGCGGATTGCCGAACTGACGGAGCGGATGCTTTCACGCGGTGCCGGGGCCGCGGGCGCGACACCGGCAACGCTGATTGCCACCGCACGCACCATTGTGGAACCGGCCGTGCAACGTCCATCCGCGCGCGCCGGGGCGGCATCGCCTGGGGAACAGGACGATGCGAACTACGATCAAGCATCGATTGATGCCTGCCGTGAGGGGCGGGCGCTCTTTCAGCGCAGCTACCAGGGCGGGCAAGGTGCGCGGGAAAAGCTCGAGTATGCCAAGTCACTCTTCGAGCGCGCGCGGGACATTGATCCCGCCAACCCGTACGCCTTGATCGGCCTGGCTGATGTGCACCACGTGCTTGCGTTTCGCGGCTACGGCGACTTTCGCGAAAATACGCGGAAGGCCACGGAACTCCGCGCTGAGGCGCTGCAGTACGCCCCCGACCTGCCGGATGTGCATTTCTCGATAGCCGTGGAACTGCTGTATTGGAAGGACGATTTTGCCACGGCGGGCGCAGAGTACCGGCGTGGAATGAAGAGCGGTCGTGTCCGGCCCGAAATGCATCGACTGTACGGTGCCTACTTGAAGATGGCGGGGCAGCTGGATGAGGCGCTTCAACACATGAAGCTCGGGTTGGCCGAAGACCCCAGAGCGCCGGCCCTCCACGTCGGCCTCGCCGATGTGCTCCTTTCCATGGGCCGATATGTGGAGGCGGTCGAGCCCTTGCAGCAGGCGTTGAAGCTGGCGCCCGGCTACGAGTCCGCGCTTGAGCGGCTCGACGTCGTCTGCCACCGGCTGGGACGGCACGACGAGGCGCTTGATGCCCGGCGGGCACTGCATGGGCTGCGGCAACAACCCCAACGCATCGATGCACTCGATGCAGATGCTGCACAGCTGGGGCCGATGGCCGCGCGAGACGCCGATATCCGGCGAGACCTCGCCGCGCTGCACGAGCGCGTCACGACGGAAGATCCATTCACGGACCTCAACGTGAGTCGCCAGCTCGCGGACTACATGGTTATGGCGCACGCCGAACTCGGCGAGTGGCACAAGGCGATGGATTGGGTGGAGCGCGGATTCTACCGACGGCCGGGACGGCTGCGTCGCGTGCTTCTGGACCTGCCGTTCGAGCACCGGGGGCTGGCGGTGGATCCCCGCTACGCGCCGATGCTGCGGACCGCGGGGCTCGAAGAGTTTCTGTAGCCGCCGGCGCCCACCAACCGCAGCGTGAAATCAGGCGCTGCGCGTGAGCGCGGCCGCAGAATGTGGAGTGGTCCGTTCCATCTCTTTCGGGTGACCGCGGAACCAGCTCGCCAGCAACAGGAGTTCGTCGACCTCATGCGAAGGAACCGCGCCCGTCTCGCGCGACGACGTCGAAAAGGCCTCCGCCACTTTGGCGTCAAGCTGCGTGCGTTCGGCGGGCGTCTCCGGCGCTTTGCACTCATGTCGCACTCGCCCACGGCGGATCACGTAACAGCGGTCGTCGCCATTCGTTCCGGAAACGTTGTATGTGAACGACAGCGTCTCCACGGCAAACCGTAGACGGGCAAATTGTTCCTGGAGCGATTCGAGTCGCGCGACCTTGTCCCGGAGCGAGGCCGCGCGCTCGAAGTCGAGCCGTTCGCTCGATTCCTCCATCGCGGTGCGCAGCGCCACGATCGGCGCGTCGTGCCGCCCGGCGATGAACTCGCGGGCGAGGTGCACGCGCTCGTCGTACTGCGAGGCCGTGGTCGCCGCCACGCAGGGGCCGAGGCAGCGTCCGATCTCGTAGCGAATGCACCCCGGCGTTCGTGCGGTGGCGACGGGCAGCTCCACTTGATCGGCGTAATGCATGCGTGTGTCCAGTGCGCAGTCCCGCAGGCCGAGCGCGTCGTTCAGTTCGCGGAGCGCCTCGCCGAGCTGGAGCGCGCCGTGGAAGGGCCCGAAGTAGGTAGCAGCGTCGTTGCCGTGCGCGCCGCGCACGACCTGCAGCTTGGGTGCCAGGCCCGCCGTGAGCCGAATGAAGGCGTAGTGTCGTGCATCGCGTTTCATCATCACGTTGTACCTTGGGCGCCAGCGCTTGATCAGCCGCAGCTCGGTGAGGCAGGCAGCGAACTCACTCGGCTCATACTCCCACGCGACGCTGCTCGCTTCGGCGACCATCCGTGCACTCTTGTCGTGCGGGTATTCGGCGCGGAAGTGTGTCAGGAGTCGCGTGCGCACGCCTTTGGACTTGCCGACGTACAACACTTCACCGTCTTCGGAGATGAGGCGATAGGTGCCTGGGCGGTCCTTCGATTCGCTCTTCACCCGGGCCAGCATCGCGTCGCGGCGCGCCTCGACCAGCGGCGGGAGCTCTTTGCGGCGACGGCGACGGCGGGCCATCAGCGAATCCTAATCGCGCGCTGCCTTCATTTCTGGCAGCGCGTGCACCAGACCGTGATCCGGTTCTCAATCGCGTGCGACGAACGCAGGATCGTACCGCAGCGCACACAGGGCTCGCCCTGGCGACTGTACACTTTCGCGAGGTCGAGAAACCCGCCCCGCTCTCCATTCGGATCGCGATAGTCGCGGAAGCTGGTGCCGCCTTGCGAGACCGCGGCCGCGAGCACCTCGCGAGACTCGGTGTACAAGCGGACGAGTTCTGCTCGAGTCAGCGTGGATGCCCGTCGCGACGGGCGTATCTGCGCGCGCCAGAGCGCCTCGTTGGCGTAGATGTTGCCGATGCCCGCCACGCGGCGCTGGTCCATCAGTACCGTCTTGATGGCGCGCGCCGACTTGCCGATGTACGCGGCAAACACGTCAACAGTGAATGTGGGGTGCAACGGCTCCGGCCCCATCGCCGCTTCCCATTCGGAAAATCGCGCGGGCGACATCAGCGCGACGGTGCCGAGCCGTCGCACGTCGCGGTAGCGCAACGCCGTTCCGTCGCTGAAGGCGAACACAATTGCCGTGTAGTCCTCCGCACCGCGCGACCAGCCGGCGCGTTCGATGTCGAGCGACCCCGTGAACCGCGGCGACACGACGAGTCGGTCGCCCGAAGACAAATCGGCGATCACGTACTTGGCCCGGCGCCAGAACCGCACCAGGGTTGCCCCCCGCACGCGCGTGGACAGCGACCGCGGCGTGCAATCGCGCAACACGTTTGGCCGGTGGACTTTCACGGACGCGACCGTCGCGTTGCGTACCCGCGACCGGTGCAACACCTGCGCCATCGTCTCGACTTCGGGAAGCTCAGGCACGATGCGGCGAAGCCGTACGCTTCAGGTCGCGCCAGCCGATGTCGCGGCGGAACTGGCGACCGGCAAACTGCACTGCCGCGGCCGCATCGCCGCTGGCTCGCTGCGCCTCGGCAAGAGTCGGCGCAACAGCCGTGATAGCGAGCACCCGTCCGCCGGCCGTGACGAGCTGCCCTGTGGAATCGCGCTTGGTGCCGGCGTGAAAGATGTGGACGCCGTCGCGGGCGGCCGGGAGCGTGATGGCATCGCCGCCACGCACGGCGCCGGGGTACCCCGCGGCGGCCACCACCGTCGTGACCGTCGCGGCGCGCTTCCATGCACAGGGCGGAGCCGCCGCCAGAGACTCGCCATTCGCCACGGCACGCACGAGGTCGAGCAGCGACGAATCGAGCAGCGGGAGCACGGCTTCGGTTTCTGGATCACCGAACCGGCAGTTGAACTCCACGACCTTCGGGCCGTTAACCGTCAGCATTAGACCGGCGTACAGCAGTCCGCTGAACGGCGCTCCCGCGGCGCGCATCGCCGCCAGCGTGGGCAGGAACACGCGATCCATAGCCCGCTGCGCAATCGCATCGGTCGCGATCGAGACCGGCGCATACGCGCCCATCCCGCCGGTATTCGGTCCCGTGTCGGCTTCGCCGATCCGCTTGTGGTCCTGCGCAGCGATCATCGGTATGGCGTGCGTGCCATCGCAAACGGCGAAGATCGAAAGCTCCTCGCCCTCCATGAACTCTTCGACAAGCACCGCCGATCCCGCCGCGCCAAACGCATTTTCTTCAAGCATCATCGCAATGGCGGCTTCCGCCTCCGCCATCGTCATCGCAACGATCACACCTTTGCCGGCGGCGAGCCCCGTGGCCTTGATCACTACGGGGGCGCCGAGCCGCCGGGCTTCCGCGCGGGCAGCTGCAGCATCCGTGAAGCTGCGCGCCGACGCCGTCGGCACGCCGGCACGCAACATCAGTTCCTTGGCCCAGGATTTCGATGTCTCAATCTGCGCCGCCGCCTTTGAGGGGCCGAACACGGGGAGCGCCAGAGAGCGGAAGTGATCAACGAGCCCGGCTTCCA
>JARIET010000050.1 GCA_031127185.1 Gemmatimonadota bacterium
GGATGCTGGCATGCGGGCATGAGCAAGAACACCTATGGCACCGGTGCATTCCTCCTTCTACACACGGGTGACCAGCGCCCTGCGGGCGGCGGCGGACTTCTGACCACGATCGCCTGCGGCGAGAAGGGCCAAGCCGCCTACGCGCTGGAGGCGAGCATCTTCATCGCCGGCGCGGCCGTGCAGTGGCTCCGTGACGGACTGGGCATCGTCACGCGCGCGGCCGAAACAGAGGCGATGGCGACGAGTATCGCGTCGAACGATGGCGTCTACTTCGTTCCCGCGCTTACCGGACTGGGTGCGCCGTCGTGGGAACCCAATGCACGCGGCACCATCGTCGGGTTGACGCGCGGCACCACGCGAGAACATCTGGTGCGCGCCGCACTCGAAGCGATGTGCTACGGCACGGCCGATGTGTTGCGCGCGATGCGTCAGGCGAGCGGGGCTCCGCTCGACGTACTGCGGGTGGACGGTGGAGCGACGTCCAACGCATGGATGATGCAGTTCCAGGCGGATGTCCTCGGCGTGCCCGTCGAGCGTCCTGACGTGATCGAGACAACGGCCATGGGCGCGGGCGCGCTTGCGGGCCTCGCCGTCGGTGTCTGGGCCACGGCCGATGACTTCCTTCAGGCGCGCCACTATGAGCACTTCACCCCGGGTGCCGGTCAGCAGGCGGCGGAGATCGGGATGCGCGGATGGAGTCGCGCGGTGCGCGCAGCGCTGCACTGGGCGCGCGACGTGGAGCCGGTGTGAAGTTCGTCCTCGTCGTGGCGCTCTGGGGCGCGCCGCCCCAGCGGCCGCCGCAGCCGCGCGATTCCTGGTTTGGGCGCGATAAGATGCTGCACTGCGTGGTGTCGGCAGCGGTGCAGGGAGCCGCGCACACGGCGCTCCGTGCCGGTGGCGCGGATTATCGAACGGCGAGTCGCACCGCCGGCGCCGTGACGCTGACAGTCGGAATCAGCAAGGAACTCTGGGATCGCAAGCGTGGTGGTGACCCGAGTCTCAAGGACCTCGCCTGGGATGGCATCGGCGGCACGCTCGGCGCGGTTTCGTTGCGGCAGATCGATAAATAGCGCATCGATGATTCTCGACCTTGGGCGCCTCGCCGTGATGCTCGCGGGGCTGATGGCCGTGTGGTCGCTGATCACCAGTGCCTTGGCGATCCGCACCGACCGCAGCGACCTGGCGGAGACTGCCTGGCGCGGGCTTGTTGCCGCAACCGGATGTGCGACACTCGCGCTCGCCGTCCTCATTGGCGCGTTGGTCGCCGGCGACGTCCGAGCGCGATTCGTCGCGGCGCATTGGTCGGTGATCACCCCGCTGCGATATCTCACAGCTGCGCTCCTGTCGGCGCCGGGCGGGGCCTTGCTCACGTGGGCTGCGTCCAGCGGATGTGCTGGGGTCCTGGTCATCCGGTCACTTCACGCCGACGGAGCAACGCTCCGCGCGCGCGCCGCGGCGGGCATCGCGGTCGGCGCGATGCTCGGAGTTCCTCTGGTTGCCGTCGGCGCGACGCTGAGCCCGCTCGCACCGTACGCCGGCGCGATGGATGGACGAGGCCTCTCGCCAGACCTGCAATCAGGCCCTGCGACGTTCGTCGCGGTGGCGTTGTGCACAGGGCTCGCTGCCGCCAGTGCGCCGATGGTCGCGACAATCGCGGCGCTCGCCGCGCATCAGGTTGACGCCGCGTGGAGCCGCCGGCTCCACCAGTGGGGCGCGCTCGCGACCGCCGCGCTGGTACTGGCGCTCGCAGCGAGTGCGCGCTGGCATGCACTGCATCCCATGCGCGGCCCCTGGCTGCGCGACCCCGCAACGGTGACCTGGCTAATTCCGGCGGCGGTTTCAGCGTGGATGGTCTGGTTGGGCACGCGCGCGCCGACTGCCGAGCGCACTGCGATGAGGGCGCTCCTCGCGATCGCC
This sequence comes from Gemmatimonadota bacterium, assembly GCA_031127185.1. Taxonomy (GTDB): domain Bacteria; phylum Gemmatimonadota; class Gemmatimonadetes; order Gemmatimonadales; family Gemmatimonadaceae; genus Fen-1231. Next base: position 1,918 of record JARIET010000050.1, read on the forward strand.
CTGTTCGTCACGGGAGCCTCGGCGCTTGCGTTGGGCGGCGGCGCCGTCGTGCGCGGTGTTGCCCCAGCGACGGGGGCAGGCCTCGGAATCTGGCTCGCGGTTCTGCCGCTGGCGGCGATCGTGGCGACGATCGGGCTCCTGCGACGCGGTAGCGGCGCCCTTCGGGTTGCAGCGGCGCCTGAACATCAACGTCTGCACCCCGCATCGCGCATCGTCTCCATCGGCGGAGCCCTGCTCATCGCCGGGGCAGCGGCCGGCGGCTACTTCGCCCGGGAACACTCCGTCACGCTCGCCGATGCGGAGATCTTTCGGGCGCGCGATCCCTTCGGTGGACAGTGGTCGTTTGCGAGCCAGGGAATCTCGACGCTGCGCCGTGACAACTTTGCCTCGCTGACGGTCTCGCTTCTTCCCACACGCAACAAGGCGCGGTTGCCCGTGCTGAACGTCGAAGCGCGTTCGTACCTGCTGGCGGACGGCGCCGACGCGGCACCACCCGCCTTCGTCAGTGGATCGCGAACATCGCCAATGATGGAACTGCGCGTCGCCATAGTCCGAGCCGATGGTGAACACCCCACCCTGCGCATCTCGTTCGTGCCGCTGGCGGGATGGCTTGTGACCGGTGCGGTGCTGCTGGCCGCAGGGATGCTGCTGTCGGTGATTCCCTATCCGAGGCCGGCACGATGACGACTGCGATGCTCGCAGCCTTTGCCATTGTGCTGGTCGGATGGGTGCTCAAGCCAATCATCGCGTCGCGGCAACGGCCCTCCGGGCCGATCAGCGCTGGTGCGCCCCGTTGTTCCCGCTGCGGACCGCGTCCCGAAGCGGACGCGCGTTACTGCTCCGAGTGCGGATCGCGCACGAGTCGCGCGCCGGCTACTTGAGTCGCCTGGTGAAGCAGTGCTTCTCGCCCACCTGGAGTTCGCTCCGGTCGATCTTTTCGTAGCGCGAAATCTTCTCGGGGTAGTTGGTCAACTTCGTGCGATCGAAGCCGCAGGCGAGAAAGAGTTCATCGGAAAACGACACGCTGAACACTTCGCGAAAGCCCCGGCGCCTGGCCAACTGCTCGACAGCCTTGAGCAGCGCCTTGCCGTGGCCGAGGCCCTGCGCATCGGGAGTGACGGCCAGTGAGATGATCTCGACGACCGACGGTGAATACTCATCGAGCGCCGCGCATCCGATGATCCCGCCGTCGGCGTCGCGAATCACGCGATAGTCGGCCAGGTGCGCATAGACAAAGGCATCATCGCGCTTGAGTGTGAGCCCCATCGGCACATAGCGGTTGTTCAGCGCCACAATCGACGCGATGTCCGTTTCGTTCGCGCGCTGCACCCGCGGTGATGCGCTCATCGCTCCACCTTCTCCAGCCGTCGCAGCGCTTCGCGCACGGGCAGCACAGTCGCCGCGATGCATAGCGCAGCTGCCGCCGTGAAGCCGACCACCATTTCCAATGGGCTCACGGCGGTGTTGAATGCCTTCGCCGAGACATAACCGTAGACCGGCCGGGCTTCGAGAATCACCACGCCGCCGATCACCGCGACGGACGCCATCATGAACAGCAGCCCGCCGAACGAGGTGGGAATCTGCGCTGCGTTCTCGGTCTCAAACTGCGGGAACATGGTGCCGAAGCCGATCGCCATTCCACACACGGCAAAGGTCAGTCCGGTGATGGAGAGCAACGAGACGGCAAACATGAACGGCGTGACCTGCAGGAGGTAGTTGGTCACGCCCACGATGATGAGTGCCAGCACGAGCAGCGGAGTCGTCCCCACCCAGAACTTGGCCCAGAGCAGGTCGCGCATGCTCATCGGGCTGGAGCGGAGCAGCCAAAGCGTGCGGCCCTCCAGCGAAACCGCGGGAAAGATGAACCGCGCCGCAATGGACGCGAGCACGAAGCCGGCGAGCACGAGGTTCAGGAAGGGGACGATGTTCACCAGGAGGAACGTGATCCCCTCACCGCGGAGCGGGAGGAACTTGATGTTGAAGACGTAGACGACGACGAGCACACCCAGCAGGATGAGCTGCGACCATTGCGTGGTGTCGCGGAAGAACAGTCGCAATTCCTTGAGCACAAGCTCGCGGCGCAGCACACCAAGTGGCGCCAACATGCGCCGCAGAAACGCCGCGCCTGCGCCGGCGCGCACCCAGCGTTGCGCGCTTTCCTGCGCGCGGCTGAACCCTGACGGGTACAGCGAACGGTGCGTCATCGCGCCGAGGACGATGGCGGCCGCTGCCGTTGTCCAGAGCATGTACACGGACAGCCAGTCCGGCGTGCCACCGAGGTAGCCCATCACGCTCTTCTGCACCCATTCGCTGGGCAGGAACGGAGAGGTGGGTGTGCGCAGCACGGAGATGAAATCCACCAGCGAACGAAACCCTTCCGGTCGTGAGAGCCGCTCCGGGCGCAACAGGCGGAAGAACATCACGAGGCCACCCGCAGTCATCACCGCGACGACGCTCAGGATGTCGCGCGTACGCCGCGCAGGAAACACGTTCACGAGGATCAACGTGATCGCGCTGCCGACGACCGACGGCACGATCAGGAAGGGCACGAAGACGAGAATCGTGAATCCGATGAACGCAAACCCGCCTTCGTAGACCCAGCCGTAGGCGGCGAACATGGGTACGGACATCAGCGCCACCATCCAGCTCGATGCCACCACCGTCTCGAGCAGCTTGGCGCCATAGAGGCGGAGCCAGTCCACCGGACCGCCGACGAGAATGTCGAGATCCTTTGCCAGAAAGAAGCTCGAGAGCGCCGTGATGACGTTGGACAACAGCAGGATCGAGAAAAAACTGATCAGGATGAGTCCGAGCAGCTTGCCGGCGAGCAGCGGGCCGATCTCCTGCACGCCGCGGAAATACCGGAGCAGGCGAAACAGCACGCCGAAGATGAATGCCCAGAACAGCACACCGACAAACCCGAGGATTACGAAGCGCCACGCACGGCCCTCGGATCCGGACATCGCGCGCGCGCGCGCGGTGAGCCACTTCGGCGTCAGGAGGTGAAGCAGCGCCGGATCTGGCAGCAGGGCGCCAGGGTTAAGCATCCAGCACCTCGACGAGGTTCCGCGCGGCGTTTTCGCCCGTGAGCTTGAGGAAGATCTCCTCGAGGCCACCAACCTGCTTCGACTGGGTGCGGAGGTCGTCCATGGTGCCGGCGGCGGCAATCTTGCCGTTCACGATGATCGCGATGCGATCGCAGAGCGATTCCGCCGTTTCCAGCGTGTGCGTGGACATCATGATCGTGTGTCCGCGGCGGACGTACTCCTTGAAGACGTCGCGGAGGATCTTGATGGACTTGGGGTCCAGGCCCACGTGCGGCTCATCCACGACAATCACCTGCGGGCGATGCACGAACGCACTGGAAACGATCAACTTCTGCCGCATGCCGTGGCTGTAGCTCTCGACCAGTTCGTCCCGCCACTCATCGAGGTCGAACAGCGCCAGCAGCTCGCGTGCGCGGTGTTCCACGTCCGGACCCTCTTCGCCATAGAGCCCAGCGACAAACCGGAGGAACTCGATGCCAGTCAGCTTCTCGTAGATGAAGGGGCGGTCCGGAATGAAGCCCAGTTTTGCCTTCGCCGTGATCGGATCCTTCACGATGTCGACGCCGCCGATCTCGATCGTCCCGCTGGTCGGCTGCAGGATCCCCGCAATCATCCGCAGCGTCGTCGTCTTCCCGGCGCCGTTGGGACCGAGGAAGCCGAAAAGCTCGCCTGGCGGCACGTCCAGGTCGATTGCGTCCACCGCGGTGAACGTGCCGTACTTCTTGGTCAGGTTCGTCAGCCGGATCACTTCGCCTCCACCACGTCGATCTTCAGGTTGCCCACGAGCCGGATCAACTCGGTCTGTTGGGCCAGACCGCCAACGGAGAAGCGCAGGTGCGCGGCGTCCGCCGGGAACTGACCAAACGTGGGATCCACCGCCACCCAGTCCCCGAGAAAGACCTCGGGCCAGGCGTGGTAGTAGAACTTGCCGCGAACATAGGCGAGTCCCGTCGCGATACGCGCCGGGATGTTGATGCTCCGGGCCAGCGCCACGTAGAGCTGCGTGTGCTCGTTGCAGTCGCCTTTGCGGGCGCGCAGCACGTCGAGGGCATTGGGAACGCTGAAGGTGACTTCCTTCTTCAAGGAGTCGAACACCCAGCGGTTGAGTTTCTCCGCGATCACGCGTGGGTCGCGCTCCAGCCCCACGATCCGGACCGCCTGCCGCACCATCTCGCCGCTCCTGGCCTGCAGCATTGGCTCGGCCCCGAGTTCGCGGCGAAACCGGTCCCGCCACTGGCGAGGGCGTTCGGCGTCCATCGAATACGCCGCCACCAACGTTGAAGGTGGCTCGCGGGTGATGATCAGCGTATCGCCGACGAGCCGCTGACGGCCGCCGTCCAGCTGGTATCCCCTGAGGTCCACTCCAGTGAGCCGGGCGCGCAACTCCGCGATCCGCGCGCGCCCCGCCATGGCATTGGCCGCGATGGCCGTGCGCTCGATGATGTCGCCGGCTGTTGCAGCGGTGGCCGCCACGCGGTCGCGCGAAATGCGCCAGTTCTCAAATGCGAGTTCATAGGCCATCCGCTTGAGCACCAGCCCACCCGGCTGCGTGGCCTGCACCACTCGGCCCTGCTGATCGATCCATCCCGTGAACCCGCCGCCGTCGGGACGCTGCGGTTCCACACGCCAGGCGCGCACCGTATCCGTCAACGCGCTCACCCACTCGGCCCGATCGGCGTCAAATCGCGCGCTGTCCACAAGTACGAACAGTGACTCTGCCGCGAGGCGCAGCGCCACCGGGCGCTGTTCCATCGTTTGCGGATCGAATGTGGCGATGGAGAACGTGCGGCCGACTTTTGGATCCTCTCCCAGCGCGATGGCCAGTGGCACGAGCTGTGGCAGCAGGATTGGCCCGCGGACCGAGATGCGCTGGCTGTCCGACGGCTGACCGTTGGTGGTGAGCGAGTACACAACCGAGGAGTCGCCGTCGGTGCGGCCGCCCGCGTTCAGGTTGGCGCCGGGCGCCGTGACCGTCACGTTAAATGTCCTGAGCGCGAGCGCGCGCGACAGGGAGACGACCGAGCGTGCCGAGGCCCGGGTCACCACTCCCGCTGCCGGAACGTCGGCCACGAAATAATCGATGACGTCGATGCCGGTGCTCGTTGTGTCGAGTGTGGTGGATGCAAAGCCGATCTGCGCGCCGTTCTGCTCGACGGCGAAATAGGTCGCACCCGGATTCACCCGCAGCGCCATCTCGGCGAGCCGCTGCACGTCGCCCACAAACAGTTCGCGACGCGCAAGGAGGGCAAGCCCGGCCACCCAACCAACGAGAATCAGCGCTGCTGCGCCCTTTCTGAGGCGCTCGCGCCGCGCCAGTGCCATAGGTGTCGAACCGGTGCGGAAGGCGGGCAACGTCATCCGCGCTGTCCGTCCCGCGCACGCCGGTAGAACTCGGCAGCTTCCGTGGGGCGACCCATCCGGTCGAGCACGATACCCACGCCCTTGAAGGCACGCCAATTGTCGGCTTCGAGCTCGGCTGCGCGATGGTATGCTTCCAGCGCCTCGCCCAGCCGGTCGAGCTTGCTCAGCGCCTCGCCAAGGTAGAAGTGCGCCTGCCCCGATGCCGGCTCGTGCTTCACCACGCGCCCCAGCGGCTCAACGGCTTCACGCCACTTCGCGCGCCGGCAGGCGAGGATCCCTTGCTGGAGGAGCACGCCGGGATCATCCGGTTTTACCTGCTGGGCACGCTTCAGTTCACGCTCCGCGTCGTCGTAGCGGAGGCGCCCGCTCAGGATGGTCGCCCTGGCACAGCGCAGCATCACACCATCGCCGCCGGCATCGATCGCGCGCTGGAGCACGCCCAACGCGCCCTCGATGTTGCCACGCTTGGCAAGCGCATGGGAAAGGGCGAGCGCGGTCTGTTCGTCGCCCGGGTGCGCGTCGTGGATGCTCTTGAGTTCGTCGAGCGCCGGAAGCGGCGTCGGCGGTGTGAGGTTCCGCGGTGCTGGCCGGACGGGCGGCGGCGGAGGCGCCACTGTGAACCCTGTCGCGGCGCCGCTCGCCGTTCGGCGTATCTCCGCTCGGGGCGGATTGATGATTGCCGCAGCCACGGGTGGGGTGGGCACAAACGTCGCGTGCGCCCGCGAATCCGGCAGTTCGTCGACGTCGAACGACCACTCACCACACACGGGGGGCTCGCGCAGCGCGAGCGCTACATCGCCCTCGTCGGTTTCGACCGCCTGCGGTGTCGCCGACGGCTGCGATGCCGACGGGTCGAGGCCGCCCAGCGTCAGCTGGTCAGGGTCAGGTACGACCGGCTGGATCGCCGGCGTCCGCTCGCGTGGAGACGACATCAGCGCTGCCAGCCCACACCTGCGAGCGTCCGGGAATCAAGCCGCATCAGTCCCCAAATCTATAGCAGAAGCGCACCCCGTTGCGCTTGTATCCAGCCTGCCGGACCTCCACTTTTCTCTGGCTATGGCCGAAGATGCGCTCATTGTTCGTGGCGCTCGCGCCCACAACCTCAAGAACATCGATGTCACGATCCCGCGCGACCGCCTGACGGTCATCACGGGACTCTCCGGATCGGGCAAGTCATCGCTCGCGTTCGACACGATCTTCGCCGAGGGGCAGCGCCGCTATGTCGAATCCCTGTCGGCCTACGCCAGGCAGTTTCTTGGACTGATGGAAAAGCCCGACGTCGATTCCATCGACGGGCTATCCCCGGCCATTTCGATCGAGCAGAAGTCTGCCGGCCACAATCCGCGATCCACGGTGGGAACGGTCACCGAGATCCACGATTACCTGCGCCTGCTCTTTGCGCGCGCGGGATCGCCGCATTGTCCGAACTGCGGCCGCCCAGTGGAACGGCAAAGCCCAGCGCAGATCGCGGATGTGATTCTGGGATGGAAGGAAGGCACGCGTATCGAAGTCCTGGCCCCGTTGGTGCGCGGGCGGAAGGGCGAGTTCCGCGACCTGTTCGAATCGGCGCGAAAGCAGGGGTTCGTGCGAGCCATCGTCGACGGCGATGTCATTGAACTCGAATCGCCACCCAAGCTCAATCGGCGGGTGAATCACGACGTGGCGATTGTAGTCGATCGGCTCACCGTCCGCGAAACCGACCGCGCGCGGCTCACCGACTCGATGGAAACGGCACTGCGACTCGCCGAAGGCGTGGTGGAAGTGGTGCGCATCGCCGGCGAGAAACGTGAGTCGTCGCATTTCAGCGAGCGATTTGGCTGCGCGAACTGCGGCGTGTCGATGCCCGATCTGGAACCACGCCACTTTTCCTTCAACTCGCCGTTCGGCGCGTGTCCAACCTGCAGCGGCCTGGGGACCAAGCGCCTCGCCAGTGCCGATCTTGTGCTGGGCGACCCTGCCATCTCGATCCTCGAAGGCGTGGTGCTGCCCTGGGGCGAACCCGACGGCTACCTGCGCAAGGTCATTCTTCCGGGGCTCGCGAAGCACCTGAAGTTTGAGCTGAACGCGCCCTGGGGCACACTCCCTGCTCGCGTGCAGGACAGTCTGCTCAACGGGTTCGGCGGCAAGCGCGGCCACACCGATACCGGCGTCTGGGAAGGGATCCTCGCCAACGTCCAGCGTCGCTACGCGGAAACCACGAGCGAGAACATCCGAGCCGACCTCGAAGAGTACATGGTGGTCTCGGAATGCCCGACCTGTGCCGGGCTTCGGCTCAAGCCGGAGTCATTGGCCGTGTCGATACACGGTACCAATATCGGCGACCTCGGTGAACTCGCCGTCAGTGATGCCCTGGCCTTCATGGAGTCCGTGCCCCTGCGCGCAAAGGGTACGCCAGGTCTGGACCCCGAAATCGCCGCTCCAATTCTCAAGGAAGTCGCCGAACGCTTGCGCTTTCTGGTTGATGTCGGCCTCGATTACCTGACCCTCAACCGGAGCGCGGAATCGCTCTCGGGCGGTGAGGCGCAGCGCATCAGGCTGGCGACACAAATTGGTTCGCGGCTCGTGGGTGTGCTCTACATCCTGGATGAGCCCAGCATCGGGCTCCACCAGCGCGACAACGCGCGCCTGCTGAGCACGCTCCATCGACTTCGCGACCTTGGCAACACGGTGCTCGTGGTCGAGCACGACGAAGAGACGATTCGCGCCGCCGACCACGTAATCGACCTGGGTCCCGGAGCGGGGAAGCACGGCGGTGAGGTGATCGCTGACGGGACGGTTCAACAGGTGCTGGCCAATCCCAACTCAGTCACGGGCGCGTACCTCTCCGGCCGCCGCGCGATTGCCAGCCGCGAAATGCGGCGCGCGCCCGACGTCCGCCGCACGTTGCGCGTTGAGGGTGCCTCAGAGCACAATCTGCGCGATGTGACGCTGGAAGTCCCGCTCGGTCTCTTCGTCGCGGTCACGGGCGTCAGCGGATCAGGAAAGTCGACGCTCATTCAGGACATCCTGCATCGGTCGCTCGCCCGGCATTTTTATCGGGCACGTGTCATTCCCGGGGCCCACAAGCGTCTCTCGGGAATCGAACACCTCGACAAGGTGATCGACATCGACCAGAGCCCGATTGGCCGCACGCCGCGCTCCAATCCCGCCACCTACACAGGGCTGTTCGCGCCCATTCGCGACCTGTTCGCAGAACTCCCTGAAGCCAAGCTCCGTGGGTACGGGCCCGGGCGCTTCTCGTTCAACGTGAAGGGTGGCCGCTGTGAAGCGTGCCAGGGCGACGGTCTGGTGAAGATCGAGATGCACTTCCTTCCCGACGTCTACGTCACCTGCGATGCCTGCCGCGGCAAGCGCTACAATCGCGAAACGCTTGAGGTGCGGTTCCGGGGCTTTTCCATCAGTGACGTACTCGAACTGACCGTCGAAGACGCGCTCGACGCCTTCGCCAATCAACCCCGAATCGCCGAAAAACTACGCGTACTCAATGAGGTGGGCCTCGGGTACCTCCACCTCGGCCAAAGCGCGACAACGCTCTCCGGCGGGGAGGCCCAGCGCGTGAAACTCGCCACGGAGCTGAGCAAGCGTGACACGGGCCGCACACTGTACATCCTCGATGAACCGACCACCGGTCTCCATTTCGAGGATGTCCGCATGCTGCTCGACGTGCTCCATCGATTGGTGGACCGCGGCAATACCGTGCTCGTCATTGAACACAACCTCGATGTGATCAAAACCGCCGACTGGGTGGTCGATCTCGGCCCCGATGGCGGAACAAAGGGCGGCCGCATCGTCGCTGCCGGCACGCCCGAAGCTGTCGCGAACGTCGCCGAAAGCCGCACCGGCGAGTACTTGAAGAAGATGTTGCCGGCTTAGTCGCAGTTCTACAGTCTACCGTGTACCGTCAACTGCCTACCATCTGCCCGTCGTTGTAGTGGTCTCTTTACTCGACATCATCGGCCCCGTCATGGTCGGCCCGAGCTCCAGCCACACGGCGGGCGCCTGCCGCCTGGGCCTGCTCGCGCGCAACCTCGTCGGCGGCACGCCCGAGCGCGCGCTCGTTGAGTTGCACGGGTCGTTCGCGCGCACCGGTGAGGGCCACGGCACCGACAAGGCCATCGCGGGCGGGCTGATGGGCTTTCGCCCGGACGATGATCGAATTCGTACGGCGCTCGATATCGCCGAGCGAGAGGGACTCGCCTACCGGTTCGAAAAGGAAAAACTCGGCGAAGAGAACGACGTCCACCCGAACACGGTCCGCATCACGGTGGAGCGCAGCGATCGCAGCCACGTGATGCTGGGTTCATCACTGGGCGCTGGCCGCGTCATCGTCAGTGAGATCGACGGGTTCCCCGTGGAAGTGCACGGCAACCACCATACCATCGTCCTCGTGGCCGAAGACATGAAGGGGAGTATCGCCCGAATTGCCGGCATCCTTGCGGATGACGGAATCAACATCGCGACGCTCCGCGTGACACGGAAGCACAAGGGCGGCGACGCCTTCATGGTGATCGAGGTGGACGATCCGCCGGCGGAAGAAGTCCGCGACCACATCCGTGCGCTCGAGTGGGTGCGCTGGACCCATCGGCTGGACAAGGTCTCTTCGTGATGCATCCGTCCACCGTCCACCGTAAACCGTAAGCCGTGTACACGTCATTGTCGTCTGCGATTGCCGCCGCCGAGCAGCAGAATAGGCCGCTCAGCGTGGTGGCCCTAGAAGCCGAGTCGCGCGACCAGGGGCGTCCCATCAGTGAGATCCGCGACGTACTTCGGCGTGCGTTGGTCGTGATGCGCGGCGCGGTGGAGCAAGGCCTCGTTGGCGACCTGAAGAGTGCGAGCGGCCTCGTTGGTGGCGATGCGGCGAAGGTGCGTATTTCCACGAAGGGTCCGTTTTCGGGCACGCCGTTCGCGAGCGTGCTGTCGCGCGCGCTCGCCGTGCAGGAAGTGAACGCCGCGATGGGCGTGATTGTCGCGGCACCCACCGCGGGCGGTGCCGGCGTGCTCCCCGCCGTCCTGACCGGTCTCGCGACGGCCGCAGGAATCGGTGACGACCGCGTCATTGACGCCCTTGCCACGGCCGGGCTCATTGGCGCCGTGGTCGCAGAGCGCGCCTCGCTGTCCGGCGCGGAGGGCGGCTGCCAGGCAG
>JARIET010000051.1 GCA_031127185.1 Gemmatimonadota bacterium
GCATTCCCCGCAAAGATCGCGCGGTCTGCCACCGACCCTATGGTGACGATATCGCCGCTCTTTCGGACACGCATGGCTGGGAGGAATGCCTGGGCCAGCGCAAACGGAACCTGCACGTTTAGCCGCAGCGCGTTCTCCAGTTCGGCCAGCGGCTGCTCTTCCAGCGTGGCGCTGGGAAAGGTCCCAGCGCTGTTGACCAGAATGTCAGGCGCGCCACCGGCCCACTCATTCGCGCCAATAGCAAGTACCTCAACTGCGTGCGGGTCCGAAAGATCGAAGCCGAATGCGGCCGCACCCGGACCCAGCGTCTGTGCGACGGCTACGGCTGCGTCTCCCTGGCGCCCGACCACAGCAACGGCAGCGCCAGCGGCAGCCAGCGCGCGCGCAATCGCAGCCCCAATGCCCCGGGTACTGCCCGTCACCAGCGCCCGGCGGCCCGCGAGCGGCAGCGACATCGCCTAGAGCGAACCGGTGTGGGCGTACGCGAGCCGAAGGAACTCGTCACGCGTGCGACCATCGTCGCGGAACGAACCCTTCAGCGCTGAGGTCACCGTGCGCGAGTTCTGCTTCTGCACGCCCCGCATCATCATGCAGAGGTGGTACGCCTCAATCACCACGCCCACACCGATTGGATGGAGCACCTCTTCAATCGCCGCGGCCACCTGCTCAGTGAGCCGCTCCTGCACCTGCAGCCGGCGCGAGAACACTTCGACGATTCGGGGCAGCTTGGACAGCCCCACGATCTTGCCGTTCGGGATGTAGGCAATGTGCGCACGCCCGAAGAACGGCAGCATGTGATGCTCGCAGAGCGAGTACAGCTCGATGTCGCGCACCATCACCATCGACTCGTGCTCTTCCTCGAACACGGCATCGCCCACGACTTCGGCCACGCTCTGCTCATACCCGCGCGTCAGCCAGGCCATGGCGCGCGAGACGCGCAGCGGCGTCTTGACCAGCCCGTCCCGTGTTGTGTCTTCGCCGAGCAGTTCAATCTGTTGCCGAACGAGCTCCTGCAGTTGACCGCAACGAGCATCACCGATCCGCGACGGCTCTTCGCCAAACTCGCGCAGTTCGGCCATGGCCATCGCGTTGGCCCTCGACGCGCGATCAGTTCCCGTCGTAGTCGACATAGTTGTTCTCCGTTTCCCAGAGCCGCAGATGCGACAGGCGCGCACCGTTGACGTTGAGCGCTGGTGCCAGCCGGCCCCAACACGAGACCACGATGTTCTCGGCCGTGGATCGAATACCGGACAGCCACGGCACATCGAGGTCGAGGTTCTTGTGGTCGAGGTCGTTGATGCAGGCGTCGTCCACCAGACGGTCAAGGTCGCCGAAGTCCATCACGTAGCCAGTGGACGCATCGGGGGTCCCGGCGATGGTGACTTCGAGCGTGTAGTTGTGCCCGTGGTAGTTCGGGCTGTTGCACTTGCCGAAGGTGCGCCGGTTTTCCTCGTCGGAGAGGGCCGGGTTGTGCAGGCGATGCGCGGCGCTGAAGCGCGCGAGGCGGGTGATGGTGACGATGGGCACGGCAGTCGGGCGTTGAAGAAATAAATGTGGCAAAGAGACGGAAGCTCCGGCCGGGGCGTACCCTGACCGGAGCTTCCGTGGCGAACAGGACGAAGAGGGGTTTTTGAAGCCCTGTCGAATGTATGAGGCACTCACCCTGCCTTCCGCCTTCCCGCCGTGCGGGCATGACGTCAACAGAGATATCGCACCCACCCGAAGGACTTATCGGCTCAAAAAGTCTGCCTCTTCGTGCCTCACTAAAGAATGTAGGAATGGGTTGCCGGGGCGTCCAGAGGAAAAGCCGGACAGCGACCCGGAGGGCTCAGGGCACGTGCCATGCCGCTGCCGCGTGACCCGGGGTAGATTTGTCGGCTGTGGATCCCATCCTGATTCTTTCCGCCGCAATGCTCGCCGTATGGGCCGTCGGCACCTGGTTTGACGGGCCGGGCTGGATTCACATCCTGCTCACGGCAGGTGTGTTTCTCTGGGTGTGGCGCGTGGTCACGCGCAAGACGGACAAGTCCGGCCGCGCCGGCAAGGGCGTCCGCTAGATCTCCCAGTTCGTCATCGCCACGCCTTTAGCGGCAATGACCTGAGGATAGCCGTCGAGCGTCATGCGAAGGTCAGTCCAGCGGACTCGACCTCCCTGTCTCATTACGGCCGCATACGCGTTGCGGTGCTCGCCCTGCATGCGCAGCGCCACCCGGGTAGTCGCTGACCGGCGCGCAAGTCCCGACAGACCGGGAAGCATGGCCTCGAACGCATCGTGATCCGCCGCCACAAGCTTGAGCACCCGCAGTTCATCGCGGGCGCGCGCTTCCACGAGTGGCGCCGCGTGGCACAGCGCAAACCCCGCAAGTTCCTGGCTCCGATAGTGCAGCAGCGTGTCGCCGAGAGAAAGGTCGTGTGTGAGTCGGATCTCGCGCGTGTAATCGGCACCCGGGACAACGGCTGCGGTCAGCGCAGCGCAGGCCGCCAAGGCATCCACCCGCGCCGCGCCATTGAGCAGCGAGAGAAGGCCTGGAACGGCAGGCGAGCCGCCGGCATCGAGGGTGAGCGTGACGGTCAGGTGACCAGGAATGAACCCGAGCCCGGAATAGAACCCGATATTGTCCACCGTTCGCGGCATCGTCTCGAGCCCGATGGTGCGACACCCCGTCGCCCGCAGATGCTCGATACCGGCGCGCACGATGCGTTTGCCCCAGCCGCCGCCCTGGCAATCGTCGCGCACGGCCAGCGGGCCCATCCATCCTTCCGCGCCCGACGCGTGCGCGATGTTGAATGCGGCAATCGCTCCGGTCGCATCGCGCCAGAGCATGGCGCCCGGTCCTGCGCCCTGGATCGCATACTGCCAGATGACAGGGTTAAGCGGCGGCACACGTACGCCGACGAGGCCGTCCCGTCTGTAGCGCTCGGTAAACGCGTTGCTGAACAACGCATTGAGCGCTTCGATGTCGCTCGTGCGGATCGGCTCGGGGCCGGTCAGCGGAGCGGGCATCGCGTGCTCGACGCGAATCGCCATTAACCCGCGACCTCTCCGACCGACGAGAGCGCATCGGCAAACTCGCGCCCAACGGCCGACTTCCGCGTGACGATGGATGCGCCGGAATGCTCGTCGAATCGCACTTCCAGCACCTGGTCGAGTCCGTCGCGGACGTCCTCGATGTGCGTGATGAGGATGACCTGCTCGAAACGGTCCTGCAATCCGCGCAGCAGCGATACCACATTCTGCCGGCGCGTGTCGTCGAGCGAGCCAAACACCTCGTCGAGCACGAGGAGCGAGAACGACTGTCCGGCCCGCTCCGCGATCATTTGCGAGATGGCCAGCCGCAGCACGAGGTTGGCGAGGTCCTCTTCGCCGCCGGAGATCACCGGCTTCGGCACGCCTTCCTCCAGCACCACGATCCGATACTTGTCGTCGAGTTCCAGTTCGGTGTATCGCGCGTCGGTCAACTCGGTGAGGAAGGCACTGGCGAGTTCTGACAACTCGGGACGCATCGCGAAGTTCAGGTCCGTGCGGAGATCGGAATACGCCCGGTGCAGCTCGTCGTGGAGCTGCTTGTCGCGCTCCAACGCTTCCACTCGTGCAGCGGCGCGGGCAAGCTCCACACGCGACGCCGTCGCGCGTGATCGGGCCGCCTCGGCCGCACCGAGTTCGCTGGTGACGCTCGCCGTCGCCAGCATCGCGGCCTGCACCTGTGCGGCGGCCGCAGCGTGCTGGTCGCGGAGCAGGCCGAACTCCTCCTCCGATAGCGCAAGCGCAGTGCGGCGCGACAACAAGTCCTGCTGTCGCGACGCGAGCGACGCCACGCTCCGGCCCACGTTGTCGGACTCGCGCCGGAGCGCCGGCTCACGTTCCACCTGCGTCGTCAACCGGTTGGCCTGCGTACTCAACGCCACCAGGCGCTCGAACTCCTCCTCCACCGCACGGTGCCGCGCGCGGTCGTACCCGGCCGGAATCGTCGCGAGATCCTGCACGAGTGCGGCATGCCGCTGTTCGCGTGCCGCGATATCGCGCGCGAGGTGCTCGAGCTGCTGCACCTTCATCTGCGTCTGCGCGAGTTTCCGTTCGAGCGTGCTCACCTCAGCAGCAATGCGCCGTCGCTCGTCGTCCAGTTCGGCCACATCGTCCGGCATGGTCTCCAGCTGTTCAAGCCGCGCACGGAAGTACGACCCGTCGGCGCTGACGGTCTCGAGCTGCGAGTCCAGCACATCGAGCACCTGGCGGTAGTGGTCGAGCAGCGGACGCTGACAGGTGGGACAAACGCCCTGCTCGCCACGGGCCACCAGGCGGTCGCGCTGGTCCTTCAGTTCGGACCACTGGGCGCGCAACGCGTTGCGGCGCGTTTCCGCTTCCTGGCGGTCGCGTACCCACTCCGTGCGCCGAAGCTCGAGCTTACCCTGCGCCTCCTCGAGTTGGCGGCGGCGGGTTTCCAGATCCACCGTGACGCGTTCCTCAAGCTCGGGAGCGCCGCTCTTGGCCTCTTGATCGGCCCGGAGCGCGGCGAGATCGGTTCCCATTTCCGTTTCCTGCTCGAGCAGCGCGCGTCGCCGGCCATCGTGCGCTGCCAGATCCCGCAGCTTCGCGAGTTCCTGACCGATCTGGTCAAAAGGCGCCAGCTGCGCCGAGAGCGGTGCCAGCGCCCGACGTGCCTCGTCGACGTGCTGCAGATCAGTTGCGAGACGCTCGGCGTTGCGGCGCTGGGCGGAGAGTTCAATCTCCGTCACCCGAATGTCCGCTTCGAGTTGCTGCAGCTCATCGCGCTGCCGCTGGGCCACCGTCCAGCGCGGGCCGAGGCCATCGAGGAGCGCCTGCACGCGCGACCGCTCGATCTCGGCGTCAGCAAGCCGAGACGTGGCAGCCTGCACTTGTGCTGCGGCTTCGCTCTCCTGCGCTGCAAGGGCGTCGGCATCAGGCATCCCGCTGCGCATCCCGGCGATCTCGTTGCGCAGGTCGCGACGGCGCTGGTCCGCCAGTTCCTGCGCCACGCGCAACCGCTCATAGCCCAGCACCCGCGACAGGAACTGTGCGCGCTCGGTGGCCGAGAGCGACGCCATCACCGCGAGTTCCTTCTGTCCGGTGAAATACGTGTTGAAGAACTCCGACCGGGTCATTCCGAGCCGTCGCTGGAGCACGTCTCCAACGGCAGTGGCGGAGTTGGCGATCGGTTGTTCGCCACCGTCGAGATAGATCTCGGCCATCGTCAGGCCGCGCACCACGCGATACCGGTGGCCGCCGAGTTCGAACTCGAGCTCGACCTTTACTTGCGCACGGGCCGTCGCGCGGAAGAAACGGATGGAGTCCTTGCCGCCGCGCGCGGTATCGCCGCCATATAGCGCCCACGCGATCGCCTCGAGGAGGGTCGACTTGCCGACTCCGTTGGGCCCGATGATTCCGGTGAGCCCGTCCTCGAACGCGAGATCGGAATCCACATGCTGACGAAAGTTGGTCAGGCGGAGCCGGTGGAGTTTCACGACTCCTCCTCTGGCGTTCCCTGCCCCGCCAGCGCGCTCACCTGCTCGGCATCGGCGAGATACTTGAGGCCGAGGGCGATGAGGGCTTCACGATCGACATCGCCGGTCAGCACCCGGCTGCGCAGGCTTTCGCGCAGGGTATCGGCCAGCGAGGGGCGTCGCCCGGGCGCGCCACTGCGATCCGAACGAATGATCTCGGGGCGGCGCGTGTCGAGATGGAACTGCAGCGCGCGGCGCTGCAGTTCGCGCAATGCCTTGTGATCGAGTTCGCGAGTCACGTGGCGCGCCACATCGCGCGCCACGAGCCGGACGACCTTGCCGTCAACACCACCCGGCAGCCGCGACACGACGGCGGCGATCGCGGCGTCAAGATCGGCCGCCGCCAGACCGCGCCCCTCAACAGGCGTCAGGTCCACGAACTCGCGCACCACCGGGAGCGGATGGAACGTCTGCTTTCCCGTGACCAGGTCGCGCTCGATTATTCCCTTGCCCGGGAGCTTCTGGGCTTTCTGTGTCGCGACCTCATTCCAGATGCTGGTGGACGTGTAGTCCGTCGCGCCGGAGTAATACGCATTCGGACCCACGCGCCGGTACACGTGGTAGTGACCAAGGCCGATGTAGTTCCAGGCCGATCCCTCCAGCACCGCAGCCGGCACCTTCAGCGCGGCGACTTCGTCGGGTCCGCGGTCGTCGGGATGAATGCCGTCCACTTCCGCGTGCGCGCACAGCACGTTGAACTCGGCCGCGGGATCGGGCGACCAGTCGAGCGGCTGGTTGTCGATCTCCGGGATCGCCAGAATGGACAGCTTTCGCTCGGGAAACTGGAGCCGCCGCATGCTGTGGTCGGCGACGTGAATCCCCAGCTGGGAGAAGAGCCGGAGGATGCAGGTGGATTCGCTCGATCGCGGCAATTCGTGATTGCCGGCCGCCATGACGACGATCGTTTCCGGCAGTTCGCGCACCAGGCGCGAGAACTGCGCAAAGGCGTGAAGAATCGCCGGGTTGGTCGGCCGGACGGTGTGGAAGATGTCGCCCGCGACCAGCACGATCTCGGGCCGCAGCGCGATCACCTTCTCAATCGCATGACTGAACGACTTGGCAACATCCGCCTCGCGCTGGTTGATGCCGGCAGGCGTCGTCCGCTGGAACTGCCGGAACCCCAGATGCAGGTCGGAGAGATGGACGAGCCGCATCGCCGCGCCGCGCGCCTAGAAGGCGTAGGGGTCGTCGGCCGGGCCGGTGCGAATCGCCGGCCGCGGTCGGGGCGCCATCACTTCGGGCGCCACGCGACGCTTGAGCTGAGCGCGGAAGAACGCCTTCACGTCCTCGGGGCGCGCCTGCTGCGTGCGATTGCGCGCACGGAGCACCTCATCTTCTTCCGCCAGCGCAATCGTTTCCTTTACCCATTCCAGCGTCACCGTGCGGTCGAGTTGCCGCAGTGCGCGAACGATCGCCTCGTCCAGCGTGGGCTCGGAGGCCTGCGGGAACCGCTCCACCCCTTCGCGTCCGGAGAGCACGGCCGGGCGCGGAAACCGGACAAACACCGGCTGGGTGAAGTGTGGGTGGCGCACCATCAACTCACCCTTGTCGAGCGTCGAGAGCTTGGTGCGAGTCGCTGGCGGCAGCGTCGCATATCCCGGCGTGGCGAGTTCATCCGAGTCCATTCGCCCGAATAGCGCGGTACCGGCATTGCCCACCACACGGCGATGCACCTGCGACCGGAACTGCTGCGCGGCAAACAGTACCAGGCCGAGGTAGCGTCCGCGCTCCGACACATCGAGCAGCATCTTCCGCACGTACGTGTCGGGTCCGTCGGAGGGCGCATACTTATTGAGTTCATCCACGAAGACCACGACGTGGTCCACGCCAAGCGCGCGTTTCTCGAGGCGCTCGCGCAACTGCGTGATCACGCGCGCAAAGATCAGGTCCTGCGCATCCTCTTCCTGTTTCGCGACGTCAATCACGTAGACACCGCGATCCTCGAACTTGCCCCAAGGCAGGTCGCTTACCGTGCCGTCGTCCGTCACCAGTCCGGCGCAACGCGTGGAGATGTTCGTGAGCCGGTTTCGCACTTTACGGATTGTGGCCACGTGATGCGTGCGCCACGATTCGCGGTCCTTGGCCTCCATCGCCTTGAGCAGGTCGCTGAACCAACGCTCGAGGTCCGTGAATGACTGCACCCGCCGCGGCTCGCCGAGGAGGTCGTCGCGGAACTCCTGATCCACCACGCGTTCACGAATGAAGTCAATCAACGCATCGGCTTTCGCGTCCACATCATCCTTATTGAGCAACACTTCGGCATACTCGAGCACTTCGCGCAGTCCCCAGGTGAGGGGCTGCACATTGTGCGCCAGCGCCTCATGCGAACGAAGGGTGTTGAGTGTGTATCCCCGCGCCGTGTACGGCGCGTAGTACCGCACATTAGTGAACGGCTCGGCAGGCACGCCGAGGCGTGCGTAGAGTTCGAGGTCCGACGCATCGAGCCGCGTCGCCGGTTGATCGAGGAAGCAGAGGTCGGGCCCCTTCACATTGAAGCAGAGCGCGGCAACGCTTCCCTTTTTGTCCGGAAAATGTGCGAAGATCGAGGCGAGCAGCCACTCGACCGCACTCGTTTTCGTCGCAAGCCCCGACACACCGCTGATGTTCAGGTGCGCGGCTTCGGGGCCAAGGAGAAAGTCCGCGTCGAGGTGAATGGGCGAGGCGGTGGCGCCTGCACGATAGAGGCCCACCGGAATCGCCGTGCGCGAGCCTTCCTTGAGATACGCATCCATCCGGAGCGCGATGGCGACATCGGCGTCGGCGGCCAGGTACACGGCGCCGAGTGCAACCGGCTGGAGTGGGTCGTCCGGGATATGTCGGAGCACATTGGCCGTGTAGAGCCGGATTTCGGTGCGTCGCGTCGCCGCACGTCCGGCGCGCTCGGGAGCGCCGTCCGCGCCGAGCACGTCATGAAGCGGACTCTCCAGATCGGAGTAGCTGAATCCCTCAACGACAACGCCGTAGACCTGCGGCAGTTGGCCGGCGACGGGGTCGGTCCCTTCGACGCGAACGATCGTTCCGATCCCGACCGGTGCGTCGAGCGCCGTCCAGAAATGGAACTGATGCGGCGTGTTGGGGCGCCGCTCTGTCGCAACGACCCGGCCGAGGATGTCCGCCATCCTTGAAAGCTACGTCGTTGGCCCTAGTCGGCCACGGCCCGCAGGTATTCCTCGCAGTCGCGGATGCCGTAGGCCATCGCCCGCCACCGGGGATCTGGCAACGCCACCGGCTGCCGTTCTGCGAGAACCCAGTCAGAGACGTCATCCGCCCGCGCGGGGGAAAATGCCGATTCTGCTATCTCGACACGTACCAACCCGCTGAACGGATCCGCGCCGTCGCCGCTGCGGAGCCGCAGGTACCAGCTGGCGATGCGGGCACGGCGTCGGGCGTCCACCGCAAAGGCCGTCGTCCTCGACCCGACTGCCAGTCCGGCCAACAGCGGTACGTCTGGCGCGGGGACATAGAGCGTGCGGTGGGACTTCACCACGCCAACGGCCAGCGGACTCAGCGCGGCCTCGCCAAACCCCGAAATACTCCCGTCCACGTACAGCGGGCCGCCCCCGGCAGCGCACCATGCCATCGCAAGCTTGGACTCGGCTTCCTCACGCGCGCGTTGAATGGCAAGGCGCGCCGAGGCGAGCCGGCCGTGCGGATGTGCCGGGTCACCCTCCTCACCGGTATCCACCAGCGCGATGCCTCCCGCCTCGCACGCCGCGCGCGTGGCCGCGTCGAGCCGCGTCAACGGGAGGTAGAGAGCACGCGCCACCAGCGCGCCATCCCTCCACGTAGACAGCACGCGCTCGCGCCGTACCCGCACCACCGCACCAACGGTGCCGTGTACCACCGGCACGAGGCCGCCAAGCTGACCGATCACCACCGACCGCTGGATGCCATCGAGAAACGCCGTAAACCCCGGGGTCACCGCCGGTGCCACAGCGCGCGTCTCAAGGCGCCCGGACTCCAGTGGGCTCGCAGGTGCAACAGAGACCGGCGTCCCGCCCGCCGGATCGAGCGATTCGAGACTGGGTGCGGTGGCGTCGACGCCCAGGACACTGACCACGCTGGCGCCCGGCAACCCACGCAAGATCGCGGCCGACGCGCGAACGCTTGCTCCCCCGGCGCGAGGGGCGTACGATTCGGCCATGCGCCACGCGCTACCAAGACTTTCGTCGGCGGTCATTGTTGCCACGCTAGCGCTCGCCGCAGCGTGCGACAAGACGCCCGCGGTTGATCCGAATCAGGTGCTTCCGGCCGGCGCCACCGCTCTGGACCTCACCAGTAAGCCACAGCTCCTGTTTCAGGTCTTTGGCGATGCCTCCGATCCCAAGATCATGCCGATCGCTGCCGTTGTTGGCGGCGCGATTCAGCAGATCGGGCTCACACGGCAGGGTTGGCGCGAACTGGACAGCATCTACTTCGCTGCCGGCAGCACCTACCCTGTGTATATCGCCAATACGCAGCGTGGTACCGTGAAGGTCACGCGGGGGATGTGGGCGGATCAGGATTCGGCACTGTATCCACTCCCGGGCTGCCGTGATCTCCGACCACTCGGCGGCGCCTCGATTCAGGTAGAACGCCGCTCGAATGAGCCGACAATTGAACTGATTGCCACGGCGCTGCCCGTGGCACCCAAGGCGGCACAGGGTAACCAGTTCCCGTCCAGCGCAATGATCGCGCGGATGGGCCGAGAAATGGGCCACGCACTTGGCCTGGCCAACGAAATGGACCGTGACGAACTGGACTCGCTCGACTTCGTCGCCCGCATGATCGCCACGGGCGCCCGCCGGGACCCGACGCTGCTGGTCTCATTCATTGACCAGCAGGCCGGCGACATCGCGCCCGGCGTTGGCCACACGTCGCACATTCTTGCGCTGTTCGACAAGGCAGATACCGGCTATGTGCCCACCTATCGGCATGTGAAGAGCGGCGACGCAAGGAGCGTCGAGTTCCAGCGCGTACTCGATTACATGGATGTGGACGGCGACGGAATCGACGAGATCATCATCGAATCGTGGCACTACGCCGGCGACAACGAGTTGGTGGTCCTGAACTTCAAGGCCGGCCAATGGCACGAGGCGCTCCGCGCTTCCTCACGGTGGTGCCTCGACCCGCCAAAGCCCGACGGCAAGCCAACTCCGTAGCAGGAGCCGCGCCCGTCAGCCCGTGCCGATATCCCACGCCTGCTCGAGATCCGCTTTGGAGTAGGCGCGAAACGCGGTGAGCGTCGTCGTACGCACGATTCCCGGCACCTCAGGGAACTTCTCCGTCACAATCGCCGCGATATCCTCATAGTTCGGGACCTTGAGGATCACGATCAAGTCCCACTCCCCGCTCACCGAGTAGACATCGGTCACGCCGTCGAGCCCGGCGAGGTGCCGCGCGCACTGGGGAATGAGTTTCGGTTCGGCGCGAATGAGGACAATGGTGGTGATCATGAGGCGCTCGGAAATGGTGGAACGTTCAGGAGCCAGATCCCGGCGAGGTGCTGCGCTTCATTAACGTCGACGAACAAGTCAGTCGCAACGCGATACGCTGCGGCTGCCCTTCCCTGCCTGATCCGGAAATGTATGTTACGATCAACGCCCTACCGCGCACGGAATGCCGTGACAATGCGCCGCATTGCGGTCTTGACCTGGTCAATGTCGGTCGAGTAGGCAACACGAATCCAATCGGGTGCGAGAAAGGCGGCGCCTGGAA
The DNA here is from genome assembly GCA_031127185.1 of Gemmatimonadota bacterium. GTDB lineage: Bacteria > Gemmatimonadota > Gemmatimonadetes > Gemmatimonadales > Gemmatimonadaceae > Fen-1231. Next base: position 11,218 of record JARIET010000051.1, read on the forward strand.
CGACCGCGACGTTGTGCTTCTCCAGCAACTGCGCAGCAAACACGGTTCCGGCGTCAGACACGCGACCGGCTCCCGGCGCCTGAATGAAGAGGTAGAACGCGCCCTCGGGCGGTATCACGCGAATGGTCGGTTCTTCGGCCAGGATCGCCATGGCGGCATCTCGCCTGGCACGAAACTGTTCCACCATTGCGCGAACGACCAGTTCCACCGGTTCACCCAATGTCAGCGCTGCTGCCGCCCCAGCCTGCGAAACGGCGGCCGCATTGAAGGTGGTATGGGACTGGAATGCGGCCATGGCCTTCGCGAGCGGAGCAGCCGAAATCGTCCATCCGATGCGCCAGCCGGTCATCGCATATGCTTTGGCCACACCATCGACAATCACCACGCGGTCGAGCGACTCAGCCACATCGAGACAGGATGTCGCATCGCCGTCGAACGCAATGCGCAGGTAGATCTCGTCGCAGATCACCCACCAGCCCCGTTCCCGCGCGATCGCGAGCAGCGCGTCCAACTCCGACCGCGTGTAGACCGTTCCGGTGGGATTGACCGGCGTGTTCAGCATGATCCCACGCGTGCGCTCGGTGGCATGTGCGGTGAGCAATGCGGGCGTGACCCGAAATCCGTCATTGGGGTCCCCCATCACCGCCACAGCGGTAGCGCGGGAGAGCGCGACCATCTCGTAATAACTGGTCCAGCTTGGGGTGGGGATCAGTACTTCGTCGCCCGGGCCAAAAAGACAAAAGCAGGCGTTGAACAGCGACTGCTTGGAACCATTCGACACCACGACTTGCGCCGGGGCGATCGTCTCTCGTCGCCCGCGCCGTACCGTTGCCCGGGCGGCGATGGCCGTGCGGAGTGCCAGGGTCCCTTCGGTGGCAGTGTACCGCGTCGCGCCGTGGTCCAGCGCGTGTTGCGCGGCCCGACGAATCAGGGCGGGCGTGTCGAAGTCGGGCTCACCTGCGCCGAGGTCGATGATCTCGCGCCCTTCCGCCTTCAACGCCTTGGCGCGTTGCGACACGGCGATCGTAGCGCTCTCCTTCAGTTTCGCGATGTTTTCAGAGGGCGCGAACGACGTGTCGGGCGGCGACATGGCGGGGGAGCTAGATTGTCTTCGGAACGATAGTGCGGGGCACGCTCCGCGCCAAATCCCAGCGGAGGCACCTGTGTCCGACCCCGAGCGCGCCGACTCGTCGAGCGTGCGTAGCACCAATGTGATCCACCTGATTCC
>JARIET010000052.1 GCA_031127185.1 Gemmatimonadota bacterium
CACAGCCGCCGCAATCGCCCAACGCAGCATGCGCATCGGACCGCGGGCCGCATTCGCGGCCACCGCCGCCGTCGCACTCGTCGGCACCATTCCCGCCGCCGGCGACATCCCCCCGCTCGGCGTCATCACGCGCTCAAGTTCGGTCTCGACGTCGCTCGCTGACTGGTACCGATCGCCCGGCGCCTTGGCCAGGCACTTCGCGATCAGCGCCTCGAGCGCGGGCGGCACCGACTGCCGCCGCTGCGACACGGGCGGCGCGGGTTCCGTCACGTGCGCCGCGAGCACCTCGTGCGGCGAGCGACGCACAAACGGCGGCTCGCCCGTCAGCATCTCATAGCCGAGGATGCCAAGCGCATAAATGTCGGCGCGGTGGTCCACGTGCGGGTCGGCGGCCGCCTGCTCCGGCGCCATATACGCCGGCGTGCCAAGGGCGACGCCAACCGTAGTGATCTGATTCTTGCCGGTAGACTCGCTGATTGCCTTGGCCACGCCGAAATCGGCGACGAGCGCGTGGCGCCCCGTCAGCAGCACGTTGTCCGGCTTGATGTCGCGATGCACCACGCCCGCCTTGTGCGCGGCGGCGAGTGCATCGGCCACCTCACGCATCACGCGTACCACGTCGGCGATGGGGAGCCCCCCTTCGCGCGTGATCCGTGCGCGCAGTGACTCACCGTCGGCAAACGGCATCACATAGTAGAGCAGTCCATCGGCCGAACCTGAATCCAGGACCGTAAGAATGTGCGGATGGTTCAGGTTCGCGGCGGTACGGATCTCGCGAGTGAACCGCTCAACGCCCAGCGTCTCGGCCAACTCCGGCTTGAAGACCTTGATGGCCACGAGCCGGTCGTGCTTGATGTCGCGCGCGAGGTAGACCGTGGCCGCGCCACCCTCACCGAGTTCGCGCTCGACCAGATACGTGGCCTTCAACGCCTCGCGGAGGCGGGAGGGTACGGAGTCGCTCAGGTCAGGCTCCTAGTCGGGCAATAGGACACCGCCAATGATCGCTCCCCTTCTATAGATGGAGCAAGGGCTGGCCCCCCCGCCCCGAGGGCGGTATTCTCTCTGAATCGCCTCAACCAGAGTCCCCCAGATGCGTCCACTTCGCCTCCTCGGCGCGGCGCTTGCCGTTGCCGCATCCACCTCTCAGATCGGCCTGGCCCAACGTGGCGGCGGCGCGGCAAACACTCCCGCCCAAAACGCCGCAGGCACCAACCCTCAGGCGGAACTCGCCTATGGGGCGCCGAGTAAGGACCCGGTGTCCAAGTGGACACCCCCTGCTTCGGTTGGCCGGCAGCTCACGCTGAACGACCTCACCAACTGGAAGGGCATTCGCGGGAGCGCGATCTCGAACGACGGCCGCTGGTTCGTCTACACGGTGGCGCCGAACGAGGGCGACGCCGAGTTGGTGGTGCGCGGCACGCAGGCGGGAGCAGCGGAGATGCGCTTCCCGATTGGCGCGGCGGGTGGCGGCGGACGCGGTGGCGCGGCGCCAACGATTTCAGGGAACAACCGCTGGGTGGTGTTCAACGTGAACGCGCCGACTCCGCCGGCCGGTGGTCGCGGTGGGCGCGCCGGCGGTGGTGGTCGCGCGGGCGGCGCCAACGGCGCAGCAGCGAATGCACAGCCCAAACTCGCCGTCGTAGATCTGACCAACGGCAGCAAGCGCGAGTTCGAGAGTGTGCGCGCGTATCGGTTCGCCGGTGAGAAGTCAAACTGGCTCGCGATTCATCACTCGATACCGGGCGGCGGTGGCGCGGCGACGGCAGCTGCTGCAGCGGCAGGTGGTGGTGGCCGTGGCGGACCGGCAGCCGGTGGCGGCGCGACGCCGGCCTCGGTGCTCGAGCTTATCGATCTCGCGGGCACGGGACAGCCGATGCAAATCGCCAATGTCTCCGAGTTTGCCTTCAACGATGCGGGTGACTGGCTCGCCTATGCGGTAAGCGCGGCCGATCAGGTAGGCAACAGTGTGCAATTGCGTGAACTCTCCACGGGCGTGACCCGCTCGATCGATGCGGCAAAGGCATCGTATCGCCGTCTCACCTGGGGCGATTCGAGCAGCGCGCTGCTCGCCCTGCGCGTGGTGAGCGACACGGTACCCGGCGGCGATGAACAGGCGACGATCGTAGCCTGGACCAACGCCACAGCGGCGAACGCACGCGCGACCGAGATCACGCCAAAAGCCACGGGAATCACCGGCGGCCTTGTCATAAGCAGTGACCGCGCGATCCAGTGGAGCGACAAGCGCACAATGATCTACTTCGGGCTGCGGGAACCGCGCCCGGCGCCGGATGCAGCGACCGGCGGCAACCCCGCTGCATCCAACGCGCCCGCGCCTGGAGCCGGTGCAGGTGGACGGCTTCCAGCCGCGCCGCAGACCAGCGCCGATGTCCCATCGCTCGTGCTCTGGCACTGGAAGGACCCGCGCGTGCAAAGCCAGCAGCAGGTGCAGGAAGCGCAGGATCGCGCGTTCAGCTATCAGGCGGTCTTTGAACTCTCGTCACAGAAGGTGACGAAGCTCTCGGACGACAAGATGCGCACCGTGCAGATTGGCCCGAAGGGAACGTGGGCCATCGGCAACGACGGCACCGCGTACGAGCGCGAGGCAAGCATTCGCGGCTTCAACTTCCGCGACGTCTATGCAGTGAGTGTCGCCACGGGCGAGCGCAGGCTGATCAAGTCGAAGGTTTCGGGCCCGGCGGGCGGTTTCTCGCCCGACAACGGGAAGTTTGCGTTCTACGAGGGCGGCGATTGGATGGTGTATGACTTCGCCGCGGGCACCACGAAGAACATCACCGCTGGCATTCCGACGCAGTTCTGGAACACCGAAGACGACCACAACCAGGTGAAGCCCGCCATCGGCGGCGGCTTCATGGGCTTCGCCAAGAACGGCACCGACGCACTGGTGCGCGACAACTGGGACGTGTGGCGCGTGCCGCTCGCCGGCCCCGCGACCGCGGCCGTGAACATCACGGGCAACGGCAAGAAGGACCAGATTCGCTATCAGTTCCGGCTCAACCCCGACCCGCGCACCGCGGCCGAGGGTGTGGATCTCACGAAGCCGCTGTATTTCGAGACCTATGGCGAATGGACGAAGAAAGAAGGGCTCGCACTCGTTGACGGCGTGAAGGGCGGCGCCACAGCCGTCACCTGGGAGGACGCCAAGGTGGACTATCGGCGCGCGCGCGATGCCGACACCTGGGTGTACTCGCGCCAGACCGTTGCAAAGGCCCCGGACTTCTACGCGGCCGATGGCGGCATCAAGAACGAACGGAAGCTCACCGACATCGGCTCGCAGACGAACGGCATCGCCTGGTCGCCGGGCATGGTGCTGATCAACTATTCCTGTGAACAGGGACTCGGAAAGCGGCAAGCCGCGCTCTTCCTCCCGGCCGGCTACGAGAAGGGCAAGCGCTACCCGGCGCTCACCTACATCTACGAGAAGCTCTCGCAGGGCGCGCACGTGTTCCCGGAGCCGAACGCGACACGCTACTCCAACCCCGCGATGTTCACCTCGCGCGGCTATGCGTTCTTCCAGCCCGACATCGCCTACAAGATCAACGAGCCGGGTCGCTCGGCGCTCTGGTGCGTGGTGCCGGCCGTCAAGGCGGCGATTGCGGCGGGATATCTCGATCCTGAGCGCGTGGGCCTGCAGGGTCACAGCTGGGGCGGCTACCAGTCGAGCTTCCTCGCCACGCAGACGAAGGTCTTCAAGACGATCGTCGCGGGCGCGCCACTCACCGACATGACCTCGATGTTTGGCTCGATCTACTGGAACACGGGCAGCACCGATGCCTCGATCTTCATCTCGAGCCAGGGGCGCTTCACCGGTGGCCCGAATGACGTGCCGGAAGCGTACGACCGCAACTCGCCGCAGAAGTTCGCGCAGAATGTGGCCGTACCGTTCATGATGCTGCACAACGATCGCGACGGCGCCGTGGACTTCAATCAGGGCATCACCTTCTACAACCACCTGCGGCAGATGAACAAGGACGTCGTGCTGCTCGAGTACGTGGGCGAAAACCATGGCCTCGCGCGCCCGGCGAACCAGAAGGACTACGCGCTGCGGATGACTGAGTGGTTCGACACCTTCCTCCGCGACCAGCCGGCACCGGAATGGCTGAAGGAAGGCGTGCCGCGGCTCAAGATGGCACAGCACCTCAAGGATCGGCGCACGATGGTTGATCCCAAGGCCACGGTGACGGCGCCGCGTATTACGCCCTGAGAATTCGCGGGTGTTACTGCGTGGACGCGGATAACATCGGATTGGCACTGCGATAGCCGCGGATACAGCAACTGAAGGGGGAACGACAGCGCGGTTCCGACCTGTCGTTCCCCTTTTTCAGTATCCGCGTTTATCTGCTGTTCTCCGCGTTCATCCGCGTCCGCGTCGTAAAATTCAGTTTGCAGGCCGTGACTTCTTCATCGCAATCCAGACCCCCCAACCCACGCTCCAGCCGAGCAGCGCGCCGAGTGTGGTGTCGGAGAGGAAATGCGCGTGCGCTAGAATGCGGGTGACCGCGCATCCCGCCGCAAGCGAATACCAGAGCCAGCGCGCACCGGGAAAGAGCCGTGCCAGTGCCGTCGCCGCGCCAAACGCAACCATCGTGTGACTGCTCGGTGTCGCCAGCCCTGCGGTGGAGAAGGGTTCGTCGCTCCACGGGCGGAACCCGTAGTCGCCGTCGTTGGTCTCCGGGCGTACGCGCCGGATCGAGAGCTTGAGGACCTCACAGACGATTCCTGCGACCGCCGGTGCAGCAAGCAGGTAGAGTGCGTTCCAGCGCGCGAGTGCGGCGTTCGCGCCGCGTTGCGTGAGCCAGAGCCCGAGCGACGCGATGATCCAGGTGGGCCACCAGCCCATCTGCCTGAGGAGGCGCCCCCAATCGAGTTCGTAGATGCGCGGATTGTGCAGGTTGTCGTACGCCCAGCGGTCGCCGAGCATCGGCACTAGTGTGAACGCGGCAATGAACACGAGCAACCACATCGTTCGCGCAATGAGTCCCGCGCGCCAGATGTTGCGTTCGTCCCAGGTTTGTGGCGTGCCTTCGTTCAATGTGCCACCTCCTGCAGCGTCTTCACAATCCGCTGCGTCATCCCCCAGATCACCTGCCCTTGATAATGGATAGCGTCGTGCCAGATCCAGAAGGCGCCGCGGGTGCGCACACGGGTCTTGCGAGTGTTCGCCGGATCAAAGAGTACAGTGAGCGGTGCCCAGAAGAACCCCGCCACCTCGTCGCTCGTCGCCGGTTCCACGGTGGCCGGAAGCAGCGCCACGTACGGTCGCACGATCACCGGCGGCAACACCGGCGTGCGCGGGCGCAGCTCGTCGAGCGGACCAATCAGTTCGCCCTGCGCGCGAATATCGATGCCGGTCTCCTCGCGCGTCTCGCGCACCACGGTCACGGCGAGATCGTTCTCATCTTCATCGCGGCGCCCACCGGGGAGCGCCACCTGCCCGCTCCAGGGGTCGCCCTCGCGAATGGCACGCTGAATGAAGAGCATCTCCGCGCCGTGACCCGCCCGCTCTCGCAACACCAACGCCACGGCGGCCTCCCAAAAGGGCTCATCGCGCTCGGCGTACGCGGGCACGCGCGCACGGATTGCGACCGCGATGCGGTCGAGGAGCTCGGACTCCGGCACGGCAGTCAACTCACAACTCCTCAACTCTCAACTGAGCACCTCTCAACCCCAGCCCCTCAACTCACAACTCGCTTGCGGTCCAACACCACCGCCCCCGCCAGATCCGCCGTCACATTCGTCGTCGTGCGGAACATGTCGGGAATCGTATCTACTGCGAGGAGCACACCCACGCCTTCTGCGGGCAGGCCCACCGTCAGGAGCACCGGCACCATCATGATGATGCTGCCCCCGGGAATCCCCGGCACGCTGAAGCTCGTCGCGATACTCGTGACCGTCATCGTCGCGTACTGCATTGGCGTGAGGTCGATTCCATAGAGCTTCGCGATGAACATCGCGCCCACCAGCTGCCCTACCACGGCGCCGGCGCGGAACATCGTGATCATCACGGGGAGCAAGAAGGCGATCACCGGCTCGCTGAGCCCCAGGCGTCCGCGCGCGGCAGTGAGCATCGCGGGAAAGGCCGCGAGGGAGCTTCGCGCACTGAACGCCACGGCCTGTGCCGGGAGAATCGCGCGGGCGAACTCGCCGAGCTTCACGCCACCGAAGACCACGGCGGCGGGATAGAAGACGAACACGCAGAGCGCGGTGCTCACCGCGCAAACCACCACCACATATGTCGCGAGGGCGCCGGCCGCCGCCACGCCAATTCGCGTCGCCAGGACAAAGGCCAGCGCGAAGACGCCCACCGGCGCGACGACAATCACCGCGCGCATCACAATCAGGCAGGCTTCCTGCACCGCCGTCATCACTCCGAGGAGCGCCGCCCGCCGCCCAGACTCGACCTTCGTGAGCGCGGCGCCCATCGCAATCGAGAAAATGATCACCGGGAGCAGCGCCCCATCGGCCGCAGCCTTGATCGGGTTCACAGGCACCAGGTCTACAATCCACTGCGTCACACTCGGCAGTTGCTTGGCTCCCTCGACGGCAGAGGCTCCGGCCTGAGCCGCTCCCGCGCGGAGCGACTCAGCGGCCGCGGGATCGATGTTCAGGCCACTGAACACGAATGGCGCGATGGCCACCGAGAAGAGTCCAGCGGCGGTGAGGGCGGCGAGGAACATCGCGAGTCCCTTCGCACCGAGCACACCCACCGTGCGAGCATCTGGCGCGCCGCCGACTCCCAGGAGCAGCGACGACACGACGAGAGGGATGATCGCCATCCGGATCGCCGACACCCAGAGGGTACCCACCGGCTGGAGCGCCCCGGCGACGGCATTGGCCGACTCCGTACTATATGAAGTAAGCCCGAGGCCGAGGGCGAGCCCGGCCACGAGGGCGACGAGGACTTTCAGGGCGAGGGACATTGAGAGGAGAAGCTACGCTCAGGCGGCTAGCTTGGGTACGTGCCCGGTTCCTCCGTTCCGCTCTGGCTCCTTGCGACGCTCCCCTGGGTGGCCTTCCCGGTGTTGCTCGCCTGGCGTGGGCGCGAGCGGCGCGACCTAAGCGAGTATGCGGTCGCCGTGCCGTCGGGCGGCGCGACCGAGCGTGTTTCCGTGGTGATCCCTGCCCGAAACGAGGCGCGCAATATCGAGCCGTGTATGCGGTCCATTCTCGCGACCACCTGGCCGCAGATGGAGCTCTTGGTCGTCAACGACAACTCCGATGATGGCACCGGAGTCATTGCGCGCCGCGTGGCCGCCGACGACCCACGTGTGACGGTGATCGATGCCCCGCCCCTCCCGGCCGGATGGTTCGGCAAACAGTGGGCCTGTCATCAGGCCGTGGTGCAGGCCCGCGGCGGCCTGCTCTTTTTCACGGATGCCGACACGCGGCACCGGCCTGAGCTCATAGCGCGCATGATCGGCGCGATGCGCGCGCGGGGGGCCGATATGCTGAGCATCGCCGGGCAACAGCTCGCGGAGACGTTCTGGGAGCGGTTGATGCAGCCGCAGTTGTTCACGATGATCGTGCTGCGGTACCGAAGCGTGGAGTGGATGAGCCGGAGCACGAACCCGCTGGACAAGATCGTGAACGGGCAGTGCTTCATGCTCTCGCGCGCGGCATATGATGCCGCCGGGGGCCACGAGCGCGTGCGCGAGAATGTGGCCGAGGATCTCCGGATGGCACAGGAGGTGTGTCGCACGGGTGGCAGTGTGCAGATGCTGGAGGGCCCCGACTTCATTGCCACGCGGATGTACGAGGGGCTCGGCGAGCTGATGCGCGGCTGGGGCAAGAACGTCTATGCCGCTGGGCGCGACACGGTGCCGCTGGGCCCGCTGGGTCAGGCGATCCTGCGCGTGGCGTATCCGTGGCCCGCGCTCTGGAACGTGGTGCCGTTCGTGGCGGCGGTGCTCGCGATGGCGGGCGTTTTCAGCACCGGCGTACTCTGGTGGGGCCTGATCTGCTATCTGGCGTTTGCGGTGTTCGAGGTGGCGGTGATGCGCATCAGCCGCGTGTCCATCTGGTATGCCTTTCTGCACCCACTGGCCGGCGTGATGATGTTCGTGCTGTTCGGCCGCGCTGCGTGGCGTGGGAGCCGCGTGGAGTGGAAGGGGCGCAAGTATCGCTCGGTGGCCGAGTTCGAGAAGGCACGCCCATGAGCGCACGTACGCGACGACTTCCCGCGATTCTCTTCGATATGGACGGTACGCTCCTTGATTCCATCTCGCTGATCGTGGAGAGCGCCGTCTTTGCGTTTGACGGGCGCGAAGGCCCGCGCCCCACGCGCGCCGAGTGGCAGGCGTTGATTGGCACACCGCTGGATGCGATGCTCAAGCCGTGGTCCGTGAACGAGGCCGATGCCGCATTCGTGAAGGCACGCTATCGGCAGTTCCAACTGGAGAACCACGACCGGTTCGTGCGACTCTACGACGGCGTCCCCGAGGTACTGGCCGAGTTGCACCAGCGCGGGCACCCGATGGCGATCGTGAGCAGCAAGCTCGACGTGGGAATCCGGCGCTCGATGGACTACTTCGATCTCACCAAGTATTTCGATGTGATCGTGGGCATCGAGCACACGCAGCACCACAAGCCGCATCCGGAGCCGGTGCAGTTCGCGCTCACGAAGCTTGGCGTCGGTGCGAGCGACGCGCTCTTTGTGGGCGACTCGCCGCACGATGTTGAAGCCGGCAATGCAGCAGGAGTGCCCGTCGTCGCCGTGACGTGGGGCGCCTATACGCGCGAAGAGATCGCACACGCGCGGCCCGCGCACTGGCTCGACACAATGCCGGATCTGCTGCCTGCAATAGAAAGACTCGCCGTGCAATAGGACGGTGACGGTCGCGTTCACGCACAGCGACATCATGCGTGCGTGACCACACTCCGTCGCTCTGCAGAACTACTCGCGCACGCTGGTTCGCTCCGAGGCGCGGAAGCGATTGCCGCGTTTCTCGGGTTCGGATCGTCCGCGCCGCTTGATGGGGCCGCGCGCGCCGCCCTTCGACTGACTCCAGGAGTGCGGATCGCCCGGGTCGCTGACAGCGCCGGCTTGTTGCGGTGCTGTATCGTTTCGGCCTCAGGCGACCTGTCGCTCCGTGCGGTCGCGGCGCAGACCGCGGTGCGCCTGCGCGATCGCGCGCCACACGCGCAATGGCTCGTTATTGGCATGTCGCCCGCAAGTCATTCGGTCGCGATCGTCGTGGCACCTGCGCAGGGCGAAACGCGGATTGCCACGCTGGTCGTCGACACCAGGCGAGTCCTCGACTCGGACGCCGAGACGCTGGCCGCCATGGCTGCCGCATGCGGTGCCTCCGACGTGCTCACCCATCAGCGGTGGCGGGAACTCCTCGGACGCGATGCACTTTCGCGGCGATTCTACCGCGAACTCGAACAGGCGGTCGATACACTCGCCACGACGGCGACTGGTTCCGCACCCGAACCGGCCCGCCGCGAACTCGGCCTGCTCACCACGTCACGCCTGCTCTTTCTGGCCTTTCTCGAAGCCAAGGGCTGGCTGGACGGAGATCGCGAGTTCCTGCGCCGACATTTTGACGAACGGTGTAGCGCTGGCGGGCAGGTGCATCGACGCCTGCTCGAGCCGTTGTTCTTCGGTACGCTTAACACGCCGTTCTCCAAACGCGCGGCTGCGGCGCGCCAGTTTGGGCGCATTCCATTCTTGAACGGCGGACTCTTCAACCGCACGCCGGTGGAACGTCGCTGGCGTCGGACGACGCTGACGGACGATGCGTTGGGTGGCATCATGGCCGGGCTGCTCGCGCGATATCGCGTCACCGCCCGCGAGGATTCGACCAACTTGAGCGAAGCCGCGATCGATCCAGAAATGCTGGGTCGCGCATTCGAATCATTGATGGCATCCGACGACCGACGGAAATCCGGCGCATTCTACACCCCTCGCCCGCTGCTGGAACGGGTTACAGCGGAGGGGATTGATCACTGGCTGTCCACCCTCGGGATCAGCGCGGCATCGCGCGGCGCAATCGCACACTCGCATCGGCTGCCGGCCGCCGAGCGCCCGGCAGTGCTTGCAGCGATTCGCGACTTGCGCGTCCTCGACCCTGCGTGCGGAAGCGGTGCCTTCCTGGTGCATGTGCTGGAACGAGTCGCCGACATCGCTGCTGCAGCAGGCGACACGCGCACGGCAAGTGAGCGCCGCCGCGACGTGCTGACGCGATCGATCTTTGGCGTGGACATCAATCCGACGGCCGTCTGGCTCTGCGAGCTGCGCCTCTGGCTCTCGGTTGTCATTGACTCGGATGCCACAGACCCGATCCGTGTGACTCCACTGCCAAATCTCGATCACAATATCCGGATCGGCGACGCGCTCTCGGGTCGCGCCTTTGACGACGACAGGCATATGGCAGGTGCCGCAGCCTATGCTCAGCTTCGCGGTCGCTACGTGCGCGCCACGGGCGCTCGCAAACGGACCCTCGCCCGCACGCTCGATGCGGCCATGCGCGCGGAAGCGGTCAGGCAGGCGGTGCAAGCAACGGACCATAACGCGGCCCGACGCCGCGACCTGATCGTCGCGCTGCGTGGTCGCGACTTGTTTCGCCAACGGATGCGTGCGGACGCGAAGCAGCGCGAGACACTTGCCACACTCCGCCATCAGGCGCGCGCGCTCCGACGTGAGGTTGCTGCGCTCCGCTCTGGTGCCGCACTGCCATTTGCATTCCCGACACACTTTGCCGACATCGGCGCCCGCGGCGGATTCGACCTGGTGCTGGGAAATCCGCCCTGGGTGCGACTCCACCGTATCGCTCCTGCAGCACGCGCGGCATTCGCGTCTACGTACCAGTGCTGGCGCGATGCAAACTGGACGGATGGCACGCCTGGCGCACAGGGTGGTTCCAGTTTTTCCGCACAGGTTGACCTCGCGGCGCTCTTCCTGGAGCGCGCAATCCAGCTCACTCGATCCGGCGCCTCTATCAGCCTTCTGGTGCCGGCAAAATTATGGAGTTCCTTGTCGTCCGGCGGTATCCGCCGTGTGGTCCGCGCGAACTGCCGGATCGCCGTGCTCGAAGACTGGAGTGAATCGCCTGCGGCATTCGATGCTGTGGTATATCCGTCTTTGATCGTTGCACTGCGTGATGCCAAGCCCGCGGGCCACACAATTCGGGGAGCGGTACACAAGCGTGATTCCGTGGTGACGTGGGAACAACGCGATGACCGACTGGCACTCGATCCGTCGGTCGGTGCGCCGTGGCTTCTCGTTCCACCCGAAGTGCGCGCGGCGTTCGAGCTACTCGCTTCACGCGGTGAGCGCCTGATCGAAACACATCTCAGCCGCCCACTTCTCGGCGTGAAGACCGGATGCAACGAGGCGTTTCTCGTGACCCCACGACCTGGCTGGCGCGACCCTGCGCCCGTCGACGGTGACGGCTGGTGCGTGCATGCCAACGGCCGGGATGATGACGTGGAACGTTCCGTCCTGCGACCAGTCGTTCGTGGCGAGGACGTGCGTGCCTGGTCCCTCAGCGGCGATCAGGCGCTGGTATGGACTCACGGCGCGAATGGCATTCCGCTCGAACGGCTGCCACCGCTCACAAGTCGCTGGCTCATGCCCTGGCGCCGACGACTTGAAGCCCGCGTTGACGCCACCCGTTCGCGGCACTGGTGGACCCTCTTTCGCACCGAAGCCGCTTCGATGGCGCGACCGCGGGTGGTGTGGAGCGATATCAGCCGGATCCCGCGTGCAACCGTGCTGCTTCCCGGCGATCCCACCGTTCCGTTGAACACCTGCTATGTGCTGCCAACCCCAACGATTGACGATGCGCTTGCGTTTGCTGCCTTACTCAACTCACCACCGGTTGCGGCCTGGCTTTGTGCCGTCGCAGAACCGGCACGAGGCGGCTATCGGAGATTCCTCGGGTGGACCCTCTCGAGGCTCCCGGTGCCCCGGCCGTGGAACAAAGCGGTGGACATTCTGGCGCCACTCGGCCGTCGGGCCATGCATGGGGATGGCCCGGACCCGTTCACTCTGTCCTCGGCCGTCGCCCGGGCGTACGGGACTCGGTTGGCACGACTCGAACCGCTGCTCACCTGGTGTCTGCGCTAGACGACGTGCTCGACGCGTTGGCCCGCACCCACGGTGATGGGTCAGCCATCGCAGAGCAACTCGGCGAGATTGCGCTCCTGCCCCAGCAACGCGATGCGGCCGCCCACTTGCGTACGGCGCTGGGCGAATTTGGCGGCGCGCTACTCGCGGACGACCCCGGAATGGGAAAGACCTACGTTGCGCTTGCCGTGGCGGCGGAGCTGGGGC